>JAJRTI010000172.1 GCA_024278415.1 Planctomycetota bacterium
TCGCGCCCAAGTACGACGGCGTGCGATTGTTCCTGCCCGCGCTGCCGTTCATCGCGTGCCTGGCGGGCGTCGGGCTCGACGCGCTGCTCAGTGCGATGCACCGCAAATGGCCTGGCCGGCCGGCGCTGGCCTGGGCCGCGGGGGTGCTCCGCTTCGCGCTCCCCGCGGCCGAGAGCGCGCACATGCATCCCTTCCAACTCAGCTACTACAACGCGGGCGTGGGCTTCTTGCGCGGCGCCCAGGCCCTGGGGTTCGAGCCCACGTATTGGGGCGACGCGGTGAACGCGCAGGCGCTCGGCTTCCTCAATCGCAAGTGCCAGCCCGGGACGAAGGTCGCTTTCTTCCCCGTGAGTTCCCGCGCGCCCGAGCAGTATGTCGACCTCTTCAGAGACCTCCGCAGTGACGTGCAGATCGTGGACTACGAGTCGCGCGAGTGGGACTACCTCGTGCTCGTGTCCCGCTACGGCAAGTTCGACGCAGTCGCCTGGCAGATCCTGCGGACCCAGACGCCCGCGTTCAGCGTGCGCCGGTGGGGGGTGCAATTGTGCGGCGTCTACCGTGGTCCTTCATGTCCGGGGACATGATGCGATCCCGCTTCGCGGGCTTCCGCATCACGTCCCCAGCCGCTTGCCTCGCGGCCCCGGCGGCAAGATGATATGATAGCGCGCACTCCACCGGCTCCACTTCACGTTTCCCCATCGCCGAGGTAACGCCATGAACGCACTCACGCCTCTCCTCTGCTTCGCTCTGGCCTGTTCGACCGCCGCGGCCGCGGCCAGCGACACACTCGTGATCGACAACTTCGACTACGCGGACTCCGCGGCCGCGCAGGCCGCGTGGACGCCGCGGGCGAACCTCCCGCCGGTGGCGATGGTCGCCGTCAAGGGCCGCGGCGCGGCCATGCGCATCGAGTTGCCATTCAAGTCCATGCCGGTAGACCGCAGCTACGTCGATCGCAACGTGAAGCTCGACCTGTCCGCGTATAGCGAAATCTCGCTCGACGTGTTCGCGGAGTCGCCGAATCCTGCGGGCCGCATCACGCTCTACTTTCGCAGCGGCGCCGGCTGGTACGGCAAGTCGTTCGGCCTGCGCAAGGGCTGGAACACGGTCGTGCTCTCCAAGGGCGACTTCGGCGCCGAGGACTCGCCGGCCGGCTGGCACGCGATCGACGGCATCCGCATTTCTCCGTGGCGGGGACAGAAGCTGGACGGCTACTGCATGGTCGACAACCTGCGCGCCCGCGCGCACGAGTTCGCGGTCGTGGCCGGCGCGGCGGCCGCAGCCAAAAGCCATGACCGCGGGGTCCAGCAGTACGCGACGCAAGTCGTCGCCATGCTGCGCGAGGCCGGGCTAAGCGCCGGCGCGATCGACGACTTCGACGTGGTGCGCGGCGCGCTGAAGCACGCGAAGGTCGCGCTCTTCCCCTACAACCCCGTGCTCGCCAAGGGCGAGGCGGAAGCCGTGCGCGAGTTTGTCGACGCCGGCGGGAAGATCATGGTCTTCTACAGCCTGCCCGAGGACATGGCCGATCTGCTCGGCGTCGAGAACGTGGGCTGGGCCAAGCGCGAGCGCCCGGGCGAGTTCGCGGAGATCCGCTTCGACGCGCCGGACATCATCGGCCTGCCCAAGAGCGTGAAGCAGGCCTCGTGGAACATCACCCTCGCCGCGCCGGCGGGGCGCAACGCGCGGGTCATCGGCTACTGGTTCGACGACCAGGGCGCGGACACCACGCGGCCCGCGGTCATCATGAGCGACACCGGCGTGTTCATGTCCCACGTGATCCTCGCCGACGACCCGGCCAAGAAGAAGCAGATGCTCCTCGCGTGGCTGGGCCACTATGTGCCGAAGCTGTGGCCCCAAGCCGCACAGCGCGCGATCGACTCCGCCGGAGCGGTTGGGCCGATGAAGAAGATGGCCGACCTCGACCGCTTCATCCTGGCGCACGCCGACGCGTTCGCGACCGGGCCGCAGGCCAAACAAGCGCTGGTCCAAACGCGCACCTGGCACGACAAGGCCCAGGCGCTCGCGGACGCGGGCAAGTACGTGGAGGCCATCGCGGCCGCGACGCGGGCCAACCGCGAGGCCAGCCGCGCGTACGCCTTCTGCCACAAGCCGCGCACCTGCGAGTTCCGCGCACTGTGGAACCATTCGGGCACCGGCGCTTTCCCTGGCGACTGGGACAAGTCCATGGCCAACCTCAAGAAGGGCGGCTTCAACGCGATCGTGCCGAACATGTGGTGGGCCGGCGTGGCGCACTACGACAGCGCTTACCTGCCCAAGTCCAAAACCTTCGAGAAGTACGGCGACCAGATCGCACAATGCGTCGCGGCCGGCAAGCGCTACGGCATCGAAGTGCATCCGTGGAAGGTGAACTGGAACCTCTCCAACGCTCCCCAATCGTTCGTGGACAAGATGCGCGACGAGGGCCGGCTCCAAGTCGATCCAAGCGGGAAAGCGATCAAGTGGTTGTGCCCCTCGAACCCCAAGAACTTTGAACTCGAACTCAACACCATGGTCGAGGTCGCGCAAAAGTACGACGTGGACGGCGTGCACTTCGACTACATCCGCTACCCCGGCCGGCGGGGATGCTACTGCGACGGGTGCCGCGAGCGGTTCGAGAAGGAGCTTGGCAGGAAGGTCGAGAACTGGCCGAAGGACGTATACGACGGCGCGCTGCGAAAGCAATACACGGACTTCCGCTGCGCGCAGATTTCCCGGCTCGTCAAGGCCGTGTCGGAGCGCGTGCGCGAGATCAAACCGTACTGCAAGATCAGCGCGGCCGTGTTCAACAGCTACCCCAACTGCCGCGACTCGGTGGGGCAGGACTGGGTGCTGTGGTGCAAGAAGGGGTGGCTCGACTTCGTGTGCCCCATGAACTACATCCAAGAGGATGAGCCGTTCGCGCAGCGCGTGTCCGCGCAGCTTGGGTACGTGGGCGGCGCGGTCCCCCTGTATTCCGGCGTGGGCGTGACCCTGCGGTGGAGGCACACCCCGGAGCAGGCCATCAGCCAGATCGAACTCGCGCGCGAAGCCGGGGCCGACGGCATCATCGTGTTCAACTACTCCGAGGCGCTCACGGGCCGGTTCATGGACGCACTCGGCTCGGGCATCTTCTCGCAGCCGGCGATTCAACCGCACCAAGCGCCGGACGTGGCGTTCGATATCCCCGGCCAGCGCAAGGACGTGCCGCACTTCCTGTTCGTGCCCGGCGAGAGCGGCGACGTGAGCGCGGTCGTGGCCGGCCTCGGCCGCCACCGCAAGCTCGCGACCGGGGTGCAGGCGCGCCTGCGCCTGGAGAACACGGCCGGCGACGTGCTGGAGGAGTTCGGGGCGGTGAACCGCGTCGGCCAGAAAGTCCAGGCCCGCGTCGCCAAGCGGGAAGGCAAGCTCCGGCTCGCGCTCGCGGGCGTGCTCATCTTCGCCGACGGCCGCCGGCAGTCGTTCGTTGCGCGCAGCTATCCGTTCGTGTTCGGGGAGTAGCACGGCCCCGCGATCGGCACACGCGCGGGGGAGGGCCGGGACCGCGTCTTGCGCGGACTTCAGCCTGGAGCGAAACGCCCGCGCGCAATGCCGGAACGGCAAGTTTGCAGCCCTCCCACGAAGGTGCTAAACTCCTGCGCTTTGTGCATTGCCCCCTCCTTCCCATGGAGTCGCCTAATGGAGCAACTCGACGCACTCCTCGACGCGTTTCGTCCCGACATGGACTGGTTCAGGGCGAACAAGGCCGCGTACGGCCGGCTCTTCCGCAACGAGCCGCTGGACTCCATCCTCATGGCCGGCGCCGCGGGCGCGCCCAAGGAGTTCGCCCAGACGCGCTTCAACATGAAGCAGCAGTACGAGTCGCCCGAGTGCATGCTCTACGAGGGCCTCAAGGGCATGGTGAGCGCGGCGGCCGCGCGGGGCGCGACCCTGCCGACCATCCGCGCGAACCTCGGCGTGGGATTCGTGCCGTCCGTCTTCGGCGTCGAGCAGTTGATCTTCGAGGACAAGATGCCCTGGCCGCAGGGCCACCCGCCCAAGGAGCGCCTCCAAGAGATGCAGCCCAGCGACCTGGAGGACGTGTCGGACATGGGGCTCGTGCCGCGGGCGCGGGAGATCTACGAGTTCTATCGCGACAAGCTTGGCACGACCGAGTTCTGCTTCATCGCGGATACGCAAGGCGTGCTGGACATCGCGCATCTCGTGCGCGGGGATGACTTGTTCTACGACCTGTACGACGACCCGGCGTTCGTGCACCACGTCATGGAGCTGTGCCTTCAGGCGTACATCAGCGTGACGAAGTGCCTCAAGGCCGCGATTGGCGAGCCCTTGGACTCGGGCATGCACGGCGGCATGGCCATGGGCAACGGCGGCGTGCGCTACTGCATGGACACGAGCGTGCTGCTGTCGGGGGAGCAGATCGAGGAATTCGAGGCGCCCTACTTGCGCCGCGCGCTCCAGCCGTTTGGCGGCGGGTGGGTGCACTTCTGCGGGTACGCACCCCACGTGACCGACGTGCTGGTGAACGTGCCCGAGGTGCGCGGCATCAATCCCAACTACATGGACAGCCGCCCGTACGACTACGAGACCGACGTGAAGAAGATTCGTGGCGCTGGCAAGTTCTTCACCGGCGCGCCGTTCAAATCGCCAGACGAGTCGACGCGCGGCTACTTCCGCCGCGTGCTGGAGCCGCTCGGCGAGCGCCGCGGCATGCACTTCACCCCGCGGGGCAAGGGCGTGGAGCCCGGCGACTACGCCGGCCGGCGCGAGCTGCTGGACGAAGTCGAGCAGGACATGTTCGGATGAGCCAAATCGAAGACGTGCTCAGCGGCTACTCCCGCGGGCTCTACAGTTCGTGGTTCTACTACAAGCCGGACCGGCTCCTGTTCGACGCGGGCGAGGGGATCATCGACCGCATGAGCAAGCGCGTGTACGCGGTGCAGCGCATTCTGCTCAGCCACGGCCACGAGGATCACATTTGCGGCATCCCGGGGCTGGTGAACCTGCGCAACCTGAGCGCGGGCGACCGCGAGAAGGCGCTCACGATCTACTACCCCAAGGGCGACTCGTGGGTGGAGCTGCTGCGGAACTACCTGCACAAAAAGCAACACCGATTCTTGCGCTACGACCTGGAGTGGACCCCCGTCGTGCCGGGCGACCGCATCGATCTGGGCCAGCCCAAGCGCCCCCGTTACATTGAGGCCATCAAGTCCGGCCATCGGCCTTCGACGCTGTCGCTGGGCTATCGCATCTTGGAGCACCGGCAGGCGTTGCGGCCGGAGTTTGCAGAGCTGCCACAGCAGGAGATTTCAAAGCACATCCGCGAGCGCGGCAAGGATCAGGTCTGCGAGTCGCGCATGCACAACGTGTTCACGTACAGCGGCGACACGACCGGGCTCGATCCCGCGCTGGCCGAGGGCGCGGACGTGCTGCTCCACGAGGCCACGTACTTCGAGGACGAGCAGCCGGACAAGCATTTCCATTGCACGTTCGAGAAAGCCCTCGAGATCGCGCAGCAGGCGCAGGTGAAGGCGCTGGTTCTCTTCCACGCGTCCGGGGCGTTCGTCGAGCGCGCGCTGCGGCGCCAGCTCTCGGAGCTGCTCCAGCAGGTGGGCCCGGCCTTCTCCGTGCACCTGATCTGGCGATACAAGCTCCTGGACATGGGCGGCGAGTAGGCGGGCCGGCGGGGACTACCGAATCTCGATGAAGCCCGCGTTGCCCACCTCCCACGTGCACGCCTGCGTGCCCACCCACATGAGCCACAGGTTGTCCGCGGTCTTGCGCACCGAGATGTTGAACTGGAGCTTCGCGGGCTTCGTGGGGTCGACGCCCAACGCGGCCAGGGGGATGCGCCATTCGGTTTGCCAAGTCTTCGCGTCAACAACCTTGACCGCGCACGCGGTCGCCGCGGCGAGCGTGTCGGTCTCGTCGGCCGGCGCGCCGGCCTCGGTGCTAGCTTCGTGCTTGCCGCAGGGGTAGGCGCGCAGGATGAGGATGGGCGCGCGCTTGCCGAGCGCCGGGTTGCGGAACGCCAATTCGACCGCGTCGTTCCCGCCCCATTGGGCCTCCGGCTTGAGGGGCTTCGCCGGGTCCACGTCGTTGCGGACCGCGA
>JAJRTI010000173.1 GCA_024278415.1 Planctomycetota bacterium
CGTTTTCGTAGACATGCGCGCGCTGCCGAGGAAAAGCGGCGTCAAGCCGCCGCACTCCAAAACGCCTCGCCGCGGCCCGTAACGCCTCCTCCCGATGGCGCGCTGTGCAGAGAGCCTACGCAACTTCTTGTTTTTCGTCGAGGTTCCGAAAGTTTAAGGCACTAACAGCGACTCATCTCGATGCGCCTCCTGGCCCGCGTCTCTATGAACATTCGTCGCCCGGCCGGCGTCTAACTGGTAACCCCGCGCACCAAAGGCCGTATAGTGTATGATGCGTGCGGCGCTGAGTGACGTACGGCCCAACAAGAGGAGGTGAGCCATGCGCGGCTTCGGCAAGGCTTGGTTGGCGGTGTTGGCGCTTGCAGGCATAGGGCAGGCACAAGACGAGCCTAAGGCCCCGGCCGCGTCCATCCTCTCGGCCAAACTCGACGGCGCGGCCGCCGGCGGCGAGACGCGCTTCCAGGTGGAGTTGCGCCTGCACAGCGGGGCCAAGGGGTGGCAGAAGGTGCGCGTCCTTCCGGCCAACGCGCCGGTCGCGGCCGCACGCGCGACGCGAGGGAACGTGCTCTTTCGCCGCGGGGCCGATGGGCTGGAAGCGCTCATGCCCGAGCCTGGGGATTACGCGGCCAAGCTCACCATCGCCGCGCCAATCCTCAAGAAGGGGAAACTGAGCGCCATCGAGTTGGCGCTGCCCGAAGCCCCGGCCGTGTCCATTCAGTTGCGTCTGCCCGCGCGGGGCCTAGCCGTGGAGACGGAGCCCAAGTGCGCGGCCGCGGTCGAGGGCCGCGTCGCAACCATCTACCCCGCCGGCACGCGAAAGCTCACCATCCGCTGGCTGCCCAAGCGCTTGGCCCGGGAGATGGCCTGCGTGTACTCGCTCAGCGAGAGCAGCCAGATCGACGTCGCGCCAGGCTCGCTCATGCGCCGCGCCGCTTTGCATTTCTACCCGGCGCGGGGGGAGTTCAAGAGCTTCGAGCTTCGCGTCCGCGGCGACGCCACTGTCCGTAGCGTCCAGGGCGAAGACATCGAGTCTTGGCGGGTTGTCGCGCGCGGCGATGCCAAGCTCCTGCGCGTGCGGCTCTCCAAGCCCCAGACCGAGCGATACGACGTGGAGGTGCGCATGGAGCGCGCCGTCGCGCTCCCGCCGGCCGAGGTCTCCGTCGAGCCGCTGCGCGACGCGCGGGCCACGCACCAGCGCGGATACCTCGCGTTCTTGCCCTCCGACGCGGTCGCGATCCGCGAACGCGGCAAGCGCCAGGCGACGCTCTTCGACGTACGCACGCTCGACGGCGACTTCGTGGGCGTAAAGCACCGCGCACAGCGCGCCTACCGCTTCGATAGCGCGGCCGCGCAGGTCTCCATCGACGTCATCCCCGCACAGCCCAAGCTCACCGCACAGGTCAGCTCGTTCGTCATGCTCGACCACGGCCTGGCTACGCTTCGCACGTGGGTCGACTACGACCTGCGCGGGCCAGGCGTGTACGAACTGCGCCTCGCCCTGAGCGAAGGCCTCGCCGTCGTCGAGGTCGACGGCCGGGACGTGAAGGCCTGGCGCGTCGACGGCCGGGAACTCACCGTGCGGCTCCGAGAACGCATCAAAGGCAAGTACGGGCTCAACCTCACGAGCCAGCAGCTCTTCCGCAAGACCAACGGTATCGCGGTGCCGCGCATCGAAACGCTCGGCACGGAATCCGAAGTCGGCTACATCGGCGTGTCCGCGGCCCAAGGCGTGCACCTCCAGCACAGCCACTCGACCCGGATGCGCCAGGTCGAAACAAACGATCTGCCGGACTGGCTAAGCCTCCAGAAGCCAAGGCTCGCGTACGCGTATCGGAGCCGCGGGGGCAGCCTCTCGGTGTCCACGATCAAGATCGAGCCCGAGGTCGCGGCCAAGTGGTTCACCTACGTCGAGATCGGCGCGCAGCGCGTGCGCCGCGAGGTGCTGGCCGTGTGCACGATCCGCAAGGCCGGCATCTTCGGCCTGCGCATGACCGTGCCCCAAGGCGTCACGATCACCGACGTGCAAGGCCCGCTCATCGACGACTGGACGCACGAGGCGGGCGAGCTGCGCGTCAAGTTCAGCAAAGAGGTGCGCGGCGCGTACCACTTCCAGCTCTACGCGGAGACGCTCCAGCCGTCGCTCGATCCACTCGACCTGCGCTCCATCCAACTCCACGGCGCGCAGCAGGTTGAGGGCTGGCTGGGCATCGGCACGAAGGAGAACTTCGAACTGAGCGCGGCCCGCGTGCGCGGAGCGACCGCGATACGGCTGAAGGCCACGCCAGAGATCCTCCAGAGCCGGCCGGAGATGGCGCTCGCGTACCGCTTCGACGAACGCCCTTGGCAAGCCGCAATCCGAGCGACGCCGGTCGAGCCGCGCGTGCAAGCGCACACGTTCTCCGTGCTGCGGTTCCGATACGGCAACGTGGCCGTGGATACGCAGGTGCGCTATACGATCGAGAAAGCCGGCGTGCGGCGCCTGGTGCTGCAACTGCCCGCGGACGCGCTCAACGTGTCCATCGACGCCCGCGGCATCCGCGGGGTCGAGCGCCAGGCCGGCGCGTGGCGGGTCGACCTCGACCAACTGCGCCGCGGCTCGTATCAACTCGACGTGTCATACGAGTTGGTGCTCGCCGGCGAGCAGCGCACGTTTACGTACAAGGGCGTGGTCGCTCTCGACGCGGAGCGCCAGAGCGGCAAGGTGGTCGCTTGCCAGGAGCGCACAGACGTGGAGGTGGGCCTCGCACAGCTTCAAGGCGCGGCCACCGCGGACCTGACGCCCGCGGAGCGCCAGCGCGTGCGTCTGCCGGTGGTAGCCGCGTTCCACTATGGCGCGGCCGAGCGAAGCATCGGCTTCGCAGTCGCGGAGCAGCGCCTCACGGACGCCATGCTCCAGGCGAGCGTGCCCACGTGCGAGGTGAACACGCTCATCAAGCGCGACGGCCGCGCTGTGCACTACCTCGAAGCGTCGATCCAGAACACGAAGAAGCAGTTCCTCACCGTCACACTCGGCAAGACCGCGGACCTGTGGGCCACGTACCTCGGCGGCGAGCCGGTCAAGCCGAGCGAGAGCGGGCCGGGCACGTACACGATCCCGCTCACGACAAAGGCCGGCTGGGCGCGCCGCGTGGAGATGATCTGGACGGAGCGCCTCCCCCAGTTGGGCGTCGCGCAGCGGCTCGACTTCAAGACCCCCCAGTTCGACGTGCAAGTGCAACAGACGCAGTGGCGTGTATTCCTGCCGCGGGACTACCAGATCGCCGGGACCGGGGGCAACGTGGAGATGGTGAGCGACAACGTGTTGCGCGCCACGTTCCTCGGCATGCTCATGGCCCGCAGCTACGTCGTGCTCGCGTGGGGTTTGTTGCTGCTCATTTGCCTCGGCGTGCCCGCGCTGTGCGTGGGGATCATCGTGTGGGCTGTGCGGCGCAGGACGAGGCTCGGCTATGTGCTCCTGCCAATGCCGGTGCGTGTGCCCAGGCTGCTCGAAGCGCTGGTGGCCATCACCATCATCGCTGTCCTCGCGGCCATGCTGCTGCCATCACTCAACCGGGCCAGGGAGCAGGCTAAGGCACCTTCCGGCCAGCAGAACCTGAAGAATATCGGCCTCGCGATACAAATGTACATCAGCGACAATGGGGGGTACCTCATGTGGGATCAACACCGGGCAACAGCTCCGAACGCCGCGCAGAAGTTGCAGGACCAGTTGCTCCCCTACACCGAAAGCACTGATGTGTTCGTCTCTCCCGATACGGGCCTCCCCTACGCTATGATCGGCAACAAGACGAAGCGCGTCGCTGATCCGTCGGAACGGATGGTGGTGGTCTCGCAGGTCTCCAAGAATGGCGGGCGAAACGTGCTCTTCCTTGATGCCCACGTTGAGTGGATGCGCGACGATGAGTTCCGCCGCAAATACCGCGAGCAAACAGGCGAGGATTTGCCAGAGGCCCTAGCTTACAGGAGCGACGTGTCTGGACACGGCTGGAAGCGCAGCATCATCGGCAGGTTCAAGAACATGTTCTCTCGCTCAACGGCCAAACTCGGGGGGCAAGAAGAGTTCGAGCCGCCGCCGGACGAAGCGATGCCGGAGGGCCCGCCAGCCGAGGCGGGGCAGGGACAAGCCGCCCCCACTGCGGGGCCCGCCGGCGCTGAACGCCGGCTCGCTGACGCCACCATCGGCGCGAAGAAACTGCGAGGCAAGGACCTCGATGAACGCCTCGCCGCGGAGGAAGCGCAGCGGTCGCCGCGCGAGGAAGGCGTTCACGACCAGTTGCGCCTCGACCGACGGAAGCCCCAAGCGGCCGCGGCCAAGGCCGAGGAGGCGGAAGCTTTGGTGGAAGAGAAGCGCAGAGTGCTGGCGGCGAGACTGCGCCGGCACAAGATCGCCAACAAGCGCAAGCTGGCCGAGCAGAACGTGCAACTCGGGCTCGCACAAGCGCGCAAGGGCGACTACGACGCCGCGGTCAAGGCGCTCCAGAAGGCCATCGAACTGGACCAGATGAACGTGGACGCTGTGAACGAGTTGCGGCGCATCCGCGCGGTGGAAAAGCTGGCGAAGGAGAGCCTGAGCCAGCAACTCGCCCAAGAGCCGCAACTGGAGACTCTGAAGTCGCGCGCTGAGATACACCGCCTCCTCACCCCCGCGGCAAAGAAACGATACAGTGAGAGGAAGGGCGGCCCCAGAAAGCGCCCGGCGGGGCTTTCGTACGCATACGACTCCCAAAAAGGCAAGCAAACCGCGCCGGCCAAACGTATCCAAGACCGCGAACGCCAGGCCTACGACGACCACATCGACCAGGCCATCGCTGCTGCCGGCGGCGGCATGGGCGGCTTGGGCGGCATAGGTGGCGGCGGGCAGATCGTCGAGGAGCCGTCGGCCAAAGGCCGCTTCTTCCGCCGCATCGCCGGGCAGGAGCCGGCCGCGGGGCAAATGATCCAAGCCGTGTTCGGCGGCAAGGCGCAAGGCGCGCTGCCGATCCGCCTCGAATTCCCCACGCGCGGCACCGTGCCCTACCTGTTCCGGAAGGCCTTCTCCGGCGACCGGCAGGCGGAGTTGACGATCCGCTGCGTGCGCGCCGGCGCGGCGATCACGATGCAAGGCGCGACCTTCCTCGTGCTCATGCTCCTGCTGCTCGCGCTCGCGCAGAAAGCGCCTCGCACCGGCCCGGCCTTCGCGGCCGTGCTGGTGATCGTGTTCATGACGCTCGACCGCTACGCTGCGCCGGCCATGAAGCCCTACTACCAATCGGCCATCGCCGGCCTCGTCGCGGCCATCGCCCTCGTGCTCGTCCATCGAGCGTACGTCTTTGCCCGATGCCGCGGCAGGCGGTGGGAAGCGGATGCCTGATGTTACGAACGCGGACAGGCGCGCTTAGTGCCGTTTGTAGTAGGCCCGTGAGGGCCTTCTGCTCTAGCGGCCGCCCTGCCATTGTCGCCTGAACGGAGGCGCCCTTACGGTCGCCACTACAAGCGCACATCACCCCTCACGCTCGCATCCTCATGCCCAACTTCTTCCACAAGAACACGCCCAGCGGCGTTTGTAGTAGGCCCGTGAGGGCCTTCCATTCTGGCCTTCGATTTGTCGCCTGAACGGA
>JAJRTI010000174.1 GCA_024278415.1 Planctomycetota bacterium
ACACGCCGCCAGAGTCTTGCCACCCGCCGCCGGAGCCGGCGAGCCACTCGCCGAGGATTGCCCGGGCGGCCACGAGCCGGCGCTCGTCCTCATTCAGTTGGCCGGTGAGCGAGCGCGCCTGGCCGGTCGCGCGCATGCACGCGGCAATGAGGCAGGCGAGTAGGCTGGTGGACACCGCGAGCCGCGAGCCCTTGGGGATGCCGTTGACGCGGCTCACGATCTCGATGCCATGGCCGGGTTTGGTGAGCGTCGCCAGCAGCGACGCGAGCGGCTGGTCCGCGCCTTCCATGCCGGGCGAGACGATGCCCGACGCGATGACCGCGGCTTTGAGCAGGCCGAGGTAGTCGCGCGCGAAGTCGAAGACTTCCGACAGCTCCGTGATCTCCGCGGTCGCGCCGAGGTCGACGCTGACGAGGCGCAACACGGGCTGGTCGATGACGCGGAAGTAGGCCTCGACCGGCGGCAGGGGCGTGCTGGGGCCGTCGCCGCCCACGACCGCGAGGTCGATGGAGGTGTTGATGACGCGTGCGCCTTCGGGAAAGTCCATGCCGAGGAAGAAGATGTCGCTCCATCCGCTGTGCGTGAGGTCCATGCGCACCGGGGTGGCTTCCTTGAGCACGGGAAAGAGCGGCAAGCCCTCCGGCCGGCGCATGAGTTCCTGGCGCACGCGCAGGGGCTGGTCGTCGGGGTGGCTCGTGCGGAACATCCACTGGTTGCCCCGCACGGAGCGCACGCTGCGGCGCACCTGGTCCGCGAGCGTCTGGAAACCCAGGCCGTGGTACGCCTCCGCGAGTGCGCTGGAGATCGCGTCGTTCGGCCCCGCCGCGGCCTGCGCGTCGAGGAAGATCTCAATGGCCTCCTCGAAGCGGCGCTTGAGCAGGTTCGTGTATCCGTCGAACGGCACGCGGCCCTGCGCGGCCATGCCCGGCTTGACGGGTGCGTGGAAGCGGTGGATCGCGTAGAGGAAGAAGAGCGCACGAACGCGTTCGTACAAGTTGTCGCTCGCGCGCCGGAAGCGCTCCAGCGCCTCGCACTCGGCCAGCAACTCATCCAGCGACGCGCCGCGTGCGAACGCGTCGAGCGAGCGGTTGCGCTCGTCGGGGTCCGTGGCGGTGATAATGCGGATCAGCTCGCTCATGGTGGACCCCCTATTTCCCGTCCCGGCCCAGTTCGCGGACCGCGAGCAGTTCGAGCAGCGACGCGAGCACTTCCTCCCGGTCTTGGCCGCTGAGCGCGAGCGCGAGCTGCGCGGTGAGCAGGCCGTACTTCACTCCCACGTCGTAGCGCCAGTCGCGCAGCTCCAAAGCGAGGTACTGCTCGCGCTGGGCGAGCGCGTTGAGCGCGTGGGACAAGTTCACGCCGCCCTTGTCGCCGGCCTGTTCGATGTCGCGGGCGAGCAACTCGAAGATGGTCGGCGTGAGCACGTGGATGCCGAAGAAGCAGAGGTAGTGCCCCGCGCGCTGGCCGGGCACGATGAGGCGCTGCTCGGCTTCGGTGGGCGTGGGCTTCTCGACGACGGTCTCGATGGCGTAGAGGTCGGGCTTGCCCGGCACGCGCCGGCCGCCGACCGCGCCGTAGTAGGGCAGGAGGCTCTCCCGCGTGGCTTGCACGCTCGATACCGCGCAGCTTTCGGCCTCCGCGACCTCGACGAGCTTCTGCGCGCAGTCCTTCTCGGTGCGGCTCACGCAGAGGTGGTCGCCCACGAGGTGGAGGAACGCGTCGCTGCCCACGAAGTCCGCGGCGCAGTGCACCGCGTGGCCGTAGCCCAGCGGCCGCTCCTGGGCCACGAAGTGCAGCCGGCCCGCGTGGTCGCCAGCCACGTCCCTGTACGCGGCGTCATCGCCGGGGCGCACGACGACGCAGATGTCTTCGACTCCGGCCCGCAGGGCCTCTTCGATGATGATGCCCAGCACGGACTTCTCCGCGCCGTCGCGGTCGATGAGCGTCTGCATGGGCAGCGTGTGCTGCCCCGGCCCGGCCGCGGTGATGACGGCTTTGGTGATCTTCATGGGGCGCTCTCCTACGCTTGTAGTGCGATCCTCACGGTTCCGGGGACACGAAGTCGGACGCTTCGCGGCCTTGGTTCATGTCCCCGAGAGCCCGCACCCTGGCGGGCGCGGCTACAGGCTAGAGCAGAATCCGTCGCAGCGCATCCTCATGCTCGTCGAGCCATTGCATGACGTCGGCGACGGTCTCGCGCACGCTACGCGTGGGCCGCCACGACGTCTTCGCAAACAGCTTCGCACAGTCGGACACGTAGACGCGCACGTCGGCCGGCCGCGTCTCGGGTTCGCTGCCGAGGGGGATCTTCTTGCCCGTGGCTTCCTGGCAGAGCGCGGTCAACTCGCAGAGCGACACCGCGCCCTTCGCGCCGCCGCCGACGTTGAACACGCCTCCGTCGAACGCGTCCATCTCGCGCATCTGCTCCAGCACGAGGTCGCAGAGGTCGTCCACGTGGAGGATGTCGCGCAGTTGTTTGCCCTGGCCTCCGAAGCCGATGTAGCTCAGCGGCTGCTCGAACAGGTGCCGCAGCGCCCAAACCGCGACGATGCCTTGGTCGATCTTGCCCATCTGCCACGGCCCGGCCAGCACGCCGCAACGGTTCACCACGTAGCGCGCGCCGTACGCGTAGCGATATTCCTCCAGCAGCATCTCCGCAGCGAGCTTGGTCATGCCGTAGAACGACCGGGGGCCGGCCAAGGGGAACACCTCGGACACGCCGGCCGACGACACGCCGGGCAGCTCCTGATTGTCGGTCCACTCGAACCGCGTATCGCGCTCGACGAAGTGGGCGGCGTTGAGGCCGTCCATGGGGTAGATGCGGCTCGTGCTGAAGAAGATGACCGGCGCGTCGGAGCGCCGCGCATAGTCGAGGCAGTTCGCGGCGCCGACGAAGTTGGTGTGGAGCACGTACTCGGGGCCGCTGGTGTAGCCGGCCATGACCGAGGGCTCGGCCGAGCATTCGAGCAGCACGTCCGCGTCGGGCAGGCCGGCGAGGTCGCCTTTGCGGCGCACGTCGCCATGGACGAACTCGACGCCGGCCGCCTTGAGCCGGCCGAGGCTATATTCGCTGCCGCGGCGCCGCAGGTTGTCGAGTGCGACGATCCGCGCGGCGGGCATGGCCTCGCGGATGCGGACCGCGAGGGTCGATCCGAGGAAGCCAGCGCCTCCGATGATGACGATGGTGTTCATGGAGTTGCACCCAGGGCGCGATTTCGTGGCCACGCGTCGCCCTCGCGAGCGACCGCGGCATCACGATACATCGCGCCCGGGCCAAATGCAAGGTGTGCCCTCCCGCTCGCCCCTCCTGGTGTCGCGTCATGCCTATGCAGTCACACCGTTCGCGACTGCAAGCGGATTACGTAGCGCTTGTAGTAGGCCCGTCAGGGCCTTCCGCTCAGGTGGCGATTCGCCATCGGAACAGAGGGCGCGCTTACGGCCGCCACTACGAGCGGGGCCAGCAGCCGCGTCCGTCCAGGCGCGGGACAGAAGGCCGATCCGCTTCCCGCATGCTGGCGCATGCGGCGACGCGTGGTCCGCGCCTAGTCCTTCCAATCGCCCAGCGTGTAGTAGCTCACGTGCAGCAACTCGTGGAAGTCCTGGGCCAGGCTGTACTCATCGTCCTTCTTGCGCACCAACTCCGCGGCCTCCAGCCCGGCGAGGGCTTTCTCGAGGAACGACGGGCTCGACGCCTGGGCCTTGCTGATCTTGGGCGATTGTTTCACCCGTGCGGCGATCTCGTCCCACGAGAACCACTCCTTGGGCCCGGCGTCGAGCCGCTCGTCGTCGGGCAGTAGGACCTCGAGCACGGGCAGGAAGGCGCGCTTGACCCCGCGCACGATGTTGCCGCGCATGGTCCAGACCTTGCCGTGCGTGCGCGCGGCGTGGAGGAAACCTCGCAGGACCATGCGCTCCGCGTCTGAGTCGGCCGCCTGCTCTGGCGTGATGTGGGTGATGGGCCGCCCCCACTCCTCCTCCACGATCTTCTCGACCTCCTCCCGCGGCTGCTCCGACGCGTAGAACACGGCCGGCACGCGGTCGTGCTCGGACAGGTCGGCCTTGGCCACGGAGACGAGAATCTGCACGTCCTCGAACGTGCCTTTCTCCTTGTTCATCACTTCGACGAGATCTTCAATGGCCCGGCGCGCGGCGGAGTTGTATGGCCCGGTGCCGCGCACGAAATCCGCGAGCGGCTCGTGCACCTTGGCCTTGCCGATCTCGTAGATAGGCCCGGTGATCTTGAACACGCAGCGGTTGCCGAACTGCTCGCCAAACACGGCGAGGAACGCGGCCTGCACCATCTTCAGCACCGGCGCGTGGTCGTCGGGCATGGGGTTGAAGGTGAGCGTGATCTCCGACAGCGGCCCAGACGCGACGCCCGCCTCGACGACCTCATGGAATAGCGGAAAGAGCGCTTCGAGTTCTCCTTCGAGCCGCGCGCGGCGCCACACGCGCCGGCCCACGTCCACGCACGCAGACGAACTCATGCCCCGGGGCCTGGTGAAGATCTTGGGCTTGCCGCCGAACTGGCTGCCGATGAGGATGAATTTGGCGTAGGGCTTGCGCAGTTCGTGAAACTTGCTGGCCACCGCCGGAGTGAGGCTATAGTTGCTCTTGGGGGCGAACACCGCGCGCACGTCTGCACAGATGGGTTTGAGTCCGAAGGGCATGGGGGTGTAACGAGTAAAACGTAAAACGTAAAACGTAAAACGTAAAACGTAAAACGTAAAACGTAAAACGTAAAACGGAAGGCGGAGGAAGCAGGGGGAAGCGGGCGAGGTTTCGCATTGCGCATTGCGTGCAACGTATCTTCAGACCGCGCTCGGCGCGCCTCTGCTTACGTTTTACGTCTTTACGCGCTACTTTTCCTCACCCTGTCGCGGTTTGGCCTCCCTCTCCGCCTTCGTCCGTCTCCGCGTCTTTGGGCTGGTAGAGTTCCTTGTAGAGGCCATCCTGCTCCAGCAGCTCCTCATGCCGGCCGATCTGTTCGATGCGGCCGTTGCGCATGACGAGGATCTTGTCCGCGTCGCGGATGGTGGAGAGCCGGTGCGCGATGACGAACGTGGTGCGGTCTTCCATGAGGTGCGTCAACGCCTCCTGCACCTTCGTTTCGGTGGCCGTGTCTAGAGCGGACGTGGCTTCGTCGAGAATGAGGATGCGCGGGTTGCGCAGGAGTGCGCGCGCGATTGCGATGCGCTGCCGCTGGCCGCCGGACAGGCGAATGCCCATGGAGCCGGTCTCCGTGTCGTACTGGTCGGGCAGTTGCATGATGAAATCGTGCGCGTTCGCGGCCTCCGCGGCTTGGATGACCTCCTCCCGCGTCGCTTGGGGCCGGCCGTAGCGGATGTTGTCCTCGATGGTGCCGCTGAACAGATAGGTTTCCTGGAGCACCGTGCCGGTCTGGTCGCGGAACGTCTTCAGTTGCAGGTCGCGGATATCCACGCCATCGATGAGGATGTCGCCGTCCGTGCGGTCGTAGAAGCGTGCGATCAGGTTCGCCACGGTCGACTTGCCCGACCCGCTTGGCCCCACGAGTGCGACCACTTCGCCGGGGTTTGCGACGAACGACACGTCCCGCAGCACCTCCTCCTCGCCGTCGTAGCTGAAGCACACGTTCCTGAACTCGACCCGGCCGGTGATGTTGCGCAGCGTCACCGGCTCTTCGGCTTCCTCCACTTCGGGCACCATGTCCATGATTTCGAACACACGATCCACGCCGACGCGGGCGGACAGGAACTGGCTGAGCATGGAGATGAACTTCTGGATGGGCGATTGGAGCATGCCCATGTACGTGACGAACGCGAGGTACGTTCCGATCTTGAGTTCGCCGTTGATGACCGTCATGCCGCCGAACCAGAGGAAGATGAGCCGGCCGATGGAGGCGAGCGCTTCCGTGGTCGTGCCCCAGGTCATGGACAGCACGCGGAAGTCCAGGCCGAGGCCGAAGAGTTCCTTCGTGTCCTGGACGAACGTCTTGCTTGCGCGGGATTCCGCGTTGAACGACTTCACGACCTTGGCTCCGGCCATGAGTTCGTACGCGGCGCCATGGACCGACTGCACCTTGTCGCGCATGCGGCGATTGGTGGCCTGCACGCGCTTGCTGAAGACCAGATAGGTGGCCACCTGGAGCGGCAGGATCGCGCACACGACGAGGTACAGCTTCACGTTGATGCAAAAGATGATGACCAACGTGGAGAAGAACATGAAGACCTCAATGGGCAACTGCATGGCGGGGCCCATGATGAGCGTGCTGATCGACGTGACGTCGGACATGAGCCGGGACATGATCTCGCCGGGCCGGCGCGTGTCATAGTAGCTGAGCGAGAGGCGTTGCAGGTGCTGGAAGAGCCGGCGCCGCAAGTCGAACACGAGCCGGCTGCCCACGTAGCTCATGGTGTACCTGTTGGCGAAGCTCATGACCTGCCGAAAGATGCTGAGCAGCAGGAGCCACCCGATGATGACGATGAGCAGTCCGCGATCCTTGCCGGGGAACGCGCTGTCGATGAGGAACTTCGTGGGCCACGGCTGCACCAGGCGCAGTGCGGATAGCACGAGCATGACCAGGAAGACCTGGAAGAGCAGCCCGGAGTAAGGCCTCGCCATGTGGATGACGCGGCCAAATGTGTTCTTGCGTTCCATGATGATCGCGTGAGCCGCCCAGCGGGGCGGCCGTGTGTGGGTGCGCCCACAAAAAAAGCCAACTACGCGGCCGCGCGCAGAGTGGCTCGGATCTCTCGTTGCGCCGCGGGGCAGCGCAGCAGCAGATGGGGTGGGTGGTGGGACTGCCAGGTATTCGGGGCTCGCGCCCGCGTCTCCCAGTCTCTGAGCTTGGGGCACACGGCACACCTCGGCCCGCCGCGTCGGCGCGGGCCATACAAGGCAGTCGTCGTGTTCGCCGCAAGCTGCAACATGGTCATAGCCTACGACTGCGCTAGTGTACCGCGCCCGCGCGTGGGTGTCAACCAGCCAGATTGCACGGCCGCTCTGGGGGGCGCCTGCGCCGAGGCGAGTGCGGATTCCGAGAGAGCCGCCCAAATGCACGTGCGAGTTCGAGACATGGGAGGGCGCTGCACGTCCATTCTCCGCCCTGGCCGCAAGACGCCGCTCATTCGACCCGCCGCGTCCGCACAGAATCGCGGCGTCGGCGCCACAGGCTGAGCGCGACGCGGAACGCGCTCCACGCGTAGTTCCACAACTGAGCGAAGCTGCCGCATTTGCGCAACTGGCGGAACACGATTTCCGGGCGGAAATAGAAGCGACGGAAGAATTGGCGATGCGCGGCCACCAAATCGGCCGCGGTGAGGCCGTGTGGGATAAACACGGGGTCCCAATAGGAAAACTTGTCCCAGCCCACGTCGAGGATCTGTCCGTGCTGTGGCGCGATGCACCGGAACTCGGTCTTGGGAATCGGCGTGGCCAGCATCATCACCGCGTCCGTCAGCGGAATAGATCGAGCGAAGCGAATCGTGTCGGCGATGGTTTCCTGCGTCTCCTTCGGGCAGCCGATCATGAAATAGCCCTTGAGCGCGATGCCCGCTTCGGTGGCCCAACGGGCCGCGTCGCGCACCTGGGCCAGGGTGATCCGTTTGTTGAGCGCGTCCAGCACCTCCTGGTTGCCGCTCTCGACCCCGATGGCGATCTGCCAACAGCCCGAAGCCTTCATGGCGCGCAGCATCTCCTTGGACACGAGATCGACACGGGTCATGCACGTCCACGCGACGCGGGGGCGCCGCCGGCGGAGGCGTTCGGCCAGCTCGAAGGTGCGCGCGTTGTCGACGGTGAACGTGTCGTCCAGGAAGGCGATCTCCCGCGCGCCGAGCGCTCGCACCGCGTAGCCCACGACCTCCTCGACGTAGCCCGCGGAGGTGGCCCGATAGCGATGGCCAAACACGGAACGGTCACAGTAGATGCACCGGAAAGGGCAACCCCGGCTCGTGATCACGCTCACCACCGGCTCGTAGCGATACCCGCCAAGCGAAGGCCGGTAGCGCGCAGGGCGCTCCAGCAGGTGATAGGAGGGCAGGGGCAGGCCGTCGAGATTCTCAATGTATGGCCGCCGAGGGTTGATGCGGACCTCGCCGTCTCGCATGTAGGCGAGATTGGGAATGTCCGACGGGTCGCGGCCTTCGGCCAGCGCCGCGGTCAACTCCAGGAACGTGTGCTCGCCTTCCCACAGCACCGCGTAGTCGAAGCATTCGTGGCGAACGGTTCCTTCCGGGTCGGCCGTGGCGTGGCAGCCGCCGATCAGCATGGGCAAGTCGGGCCGGGCCGCCTTCACGGCGGCCGCGACGGACGCGGCGCGGGGAAAGGTGACCGTGGTGGAGGTGACGCCGCACACGTCGGCCCGGAACCCGAGGACACGCTCCACGATTGCGCGGTTGTCGAGCCCCCACGCCTCGGCGTCGATGATGCAGACGGCATCGCCCCGCTGCTCGGCGACCGCGGCCAGGCTGCACAGCCCCATGGGCATTTCCTGCGCGCCAATGTCCCGCATGTCGCGGCCATACCGCTCACGCGAAGTGATGGGCGGGTTGATCAGAACAACTCTCACGTCTTGTCTTTCCGCTCCATCCGGTTGGGCCGATTGGGGGAGCCATGCGATGCCGCGCAGTCGCCTGCGTATCATACCCTCCCGTCCTGGCTCGTCAAGCTGAGCCGCGGCCATGGTCGGGGCCCACTGCCGGACCGTGGCGAGGGCGCCCTGGGGCAGGCGAGCAGGCCCTACGCGGCCGCAATCGCCGCCGCATCCGTCCGGAAAGCATGCACGCGGTGGCAGGCCCCAACCGCGTCAGGTTGCCACTGGTTCGCGCAGGCGGCCCGACTTTTTTAGGTACTGCGCGGTCGCCCAGCCCAGCGTCAACCCAGCCAGCCCGGCCCCCAGCGCGATGAAGTACGCGTCGGACGGACGCGGATTGCGCAATGCCGCCTCATACCCCAGGAGCAGCAGCGTCGTGGAGAGCCACACATAGGTGGACCCGTGTTCCTTGGCGATGAGGCGCCGCCATTGGAATCGCATGCTGCCCATGGTCTGCCGCAGGCCCCGAGGATTGGGCAGCCATCGATTCACCCGCCGGCAATAATCGTCATACTCCTGGCCGAACTTCTCGCGCAGGTAGGCTTCTTCCGCCGCGACGATCGAGATGTACATGAGCAACACGAACGGGATCCCGATTGCGTACACCCACGGGTTATTGTGGATGATGAAGAGGCCCGTCGCCATGAGGATGTTGCCCAGGTAGAGGGGGTTGCGGCTGTGGTTGAAGAAGCCTTCCACCACGAGCGTCGTGGCGTAGACGCGGCCATCTTTCCCGCCGCGCTTGATGTACGCGTAGCCGATAACCGCCGCGCGCAGGATCTGGCCCGTGAGCGAGATGAGGATGCCCAGCGCGTCTACAGCCCAGTCCCAACGGCCGCTCGCGGTGAAGGTCGCAGGCCGGAACCCGGCGAACAGGCCCACCATGACGACGGGGAAGACGATGTTGCGGGAGCGAAAGAACCAGTTCCCGATGCCGACGAATCGCGTGGGGCGGGAATCTGCGTCAGAGGGCGTACTCATTTCACTGCAATCATGCCGGCGAAGTTATACCAGCGGAAAAACTCTTCAAACTGTGAGAACCCCTGGCCCAAGAGCAAATCGCGATTCTCTTCGAGCCGGTAAGGGATGAGAACGTTTTCGAGCGCGGTGCGCTTCTGCGCGATCTCCAACTCGGAGTATCCGTTGCGCCTCTTCATCTCGTAGTAGTACTTGATGAAAAGGCGGTTGAACAGCGATTCCTCGAACATGAGCTTTTCGACGAGGATCAGGCATCCCGCGTGCTTCAAGCCGCGGGCGATGCTGTTGATGATCCGCTCGCGATACAGCGGACGCACAAACTGGAGCGTCAGGATCATGACGACGACCGATGCGTTCTCGACCATGAGCCCTTGGTTCATGTCCGCTTCGATCAGTTCATAGGGTCTGGTAAAGCCATGCTCCGCAAGCTTCTATCGGCCTTTCTGAAGCATTTCGGCCGAGCTGTCGATGCCCACGAATTTCACCTTGGGGTCCACCATGGTGTCGAGCGCCAGAAACGTGGTGCACGTGGAGCAGCCCAAATCGTAGAGGCAGGTCCCTTCCACGGCAAAATCCGCCGCCATCTCAGCGGTCATGCGTTGCATCTCGCCGTAGAAAGGAACCGATCGGTTCACCATGTCGTCAAACACCGATGCGGTTTTGCGGTCAAATCTAAAATCTCGATTGCCTGCGTCTTCAGCTTCAAAAAGGTTATCTTGGCTCATAGGGAATCTCCCTGGATGAGGGCGAGCGAAGTGGGCGAGCCCACTCACCCCGAGGGGCTCGGCGATTATACTGCGACCTGTCTAGCCGTGGATGAAGCTTGAATGAATAGAAGTTAATGAGTCTCTGTCGCGAAATGCACGGAGCCCGATGGTCGCACGCACGTCAGTGCGTTCCGTTCTGTGGTTTCCCGCATTACCGGCCAGAGACGCTCTTACGAGCGCGCTACAAGCGCCCGTCGCGCGGCATTTCGCGACGGACACTAATGAGGAGTGCGGCGGTTCGCCGCGAAGCTGGGTGCGCGCTCTTGGCGCAGAGCCGCCTGCCGGCGCAAGGCCGTTATCATAGACAAAGAGCCGCCAAGAAGGCAAGACCCCAAGCGCTGGCCCAACAAGGGGGTCGCCGCACTCGCGCGGAAGCCACTCCCTGCGCTGAAGCGCTAGGCTATTCTCAGTCGTCCCTGCTACGGGGCGCCGGGCTTAAGTTCGCGCCATTGGGGACAAAACCCGTGCTGGCGTTCAGCGACATCGACAACATGTTGTCGTTCGGGTTCTTCGCTGTTTCGTGTGGGTAGCGTGGCTGCTGGTACAGTTCGAGGGATTCGATTCATCCCTGCCTGTCGCATTCGCGACGCAGACAGGGCTTTGGGCCTAGAACAGAAGGTGATAGGATGCCTGTCTGCGTGCAGCACGCACAGGGAGGCCCGAAGCCGCCCTCCCTCCTGTCCTCGGGTCTGCTGGGCGCTCAGGCCGCTTCTCCGCCGTACGGCGCAATGGCGCTGACTTAGCGTTCGCCAGCGCCGTAGGCGCGGCAGTCAATAGCCAGGCGGCGGGGGTCAACGGCCGCCCGGGGGCCCAAGGCGTAAGCCTTGGGAACGCTGATCGTGGCGTTCACAGAGCCCCGCAAGGGGCGACAGTACCGTGCGAACGTGGCAGACTGTCGCCTCTACGAGGCTTTGGCGCCCTTGCGTGTTGGTTACCCAAGGCTCACGCCTTGGGCTATTCACTGTCGCCCCTCGTTGGGGCTTCCGAAGGCCATCCAGCGCTTAAGTTCGCACCATTGCGCCGTACGGCGAATTGCCCTATCCTCGCAACACGCGCGGGACATGATCGGCCACATTGTCAACGGTGTCAAGGAGGAACTCGGTGCACGAGAAACAGTTGCTCGTGCTGCCGCTGGATTTGCGTCTGTGATTGGCCACGTCTTGTTCGTTCGACGCCGGGGGAGAAGCAGAGCCACCTGAAAGCTATGACACAACGCCTTTTTCAGATGAACGCAACACGAAAGGACCGGCGATGACGGTATCATCCAAAGAGAGAGTCCTGCTGGCGCTTGCGCATGAGGAAACGGACCGCGTGCCCATTGCCACGGTCTGCGCCGGCATCAATCCGCCTGCGCTGAACGAGTTGGTGAAGCACCTCGGCCTCAAGAACGCGGCCGAAGTACGTGCATGGCTGGACAGTTTCGTCGACCTCAAGTCCGTCGCGCCGGACTACGCCGGCCCGAAGCTCCAAACGCGCGCGGATGGAAGCCACGAGGACGCATGGGGCGTATGGCGCAGGCCTACAAGCTACGGCGCGGGAGCCTACAACGAGATATGCCGCCATCCCCTTGCCGACGCGCAGGACGTGAGCGACCTCGACAAGCATCGCTGGCCCACGCCGGACTGGTGGGACTTCGACGTCCTGCCCGACAAGATCGACCAAGCCAACTTGCAAGAGGAGCATGCCATCCTCATAGGCAACGGGAACATCTTCGAGAGCGCCTGGTACATGCGCGGGTTCGAGCAGATGTTCATGGACCTGGTGGTGAACCCGGAGCTGGCCCAAGAGATCATGCGCCGCGTGACCGACTACTACATTGCCTTTCTAACTCGCGCGCTCGACGCCGCGCAGGGAAAGGTGGACGTAGTCTTCACCGCGGACGATGTCGCCGGGCAGAATGGGTTGCTCATGTCGCTGGATATGTGGGAGCAACATCTGAAGCCGCATCACGTCAGGATGAACGCGGCCCTCCACGAATTCGGCGTGAAGGTGATGTATCATTCCGATGGCGACGTGATGGACGCGGCGCCTGGCCTGATCGACATGGGAATCGACGTCCTCCAAGCGCTTCAATTCAGCGCCGGCAGCATGGATGCGCGAACCCTGAAGCAGAAGTACGGAGACAGGCTTTGCTTCGAGGGCGGCATCGACGTGCAGACCACGCTGCCCTTCGGAAGCGCTGAGGACGTGAGGCGCGAGGTCATCGAGCGCATCGAGGTCCTCGCGCACAACGGCGGCTACATCCTCGGGCCGTCTCA
>JAJRTI010000175.1 GCA_024278415.1 Planctomycetota bacterium
CAGGTCGCCAATGGACAGGAGCGATTGCGGCGCGTACGCCCACGGCTTGCCGACCACGGCGTGGGCCGCGGGTTGGGTGAAAATGAACGGCCGCGGGGCCTCGGCATAGTCCGAACAGCCGCTTTCGATGCCGCGGGCGTCGACCGCGACGACGCGGTAGTACGCCTTGTTCGCGTTGGGGAGCTTCAGGTCCGGCCCGACGACTGTGATGCGGCGCTCCTTTGTCGTCGTCATGAGATTCGCCGGCGTCTTCACGTACTGGCTATACTTCTTCTTCGCCTCGAACTCTTCCATTGTCTTGCAGAAGCCCTTGCCCATGCGCACGAGGTATTCCTTGTCGCTGGGGGTGAAGCCCCTCTCGTTGCTCGCGTAGACCTTGAACGCGGCCGGCTTCGCGCCGGCTGGGTTCGCGTCCCACGTGAGCACAACCGTGCCGGCGTTGGCTGTGGCCTTCACGTTCAGCGGCACGCCGGGCGCGTCGCACTTGAGCGCGCGCGGTTGGCTCCAAGGCCCCCACACGCGGTTTGCGTCCCGCGCCCGCACACGCCAGTAGTAGGTCTGGCCCGGGTTGAGCAGGCCCACGTAGGGCGCTTCCCACTCGATGCGCTTCGCGGCTGCGTCGTTCAGTGGCTTGCGGAAGAGTGTCTTGCTGAGCAGCTTGTCGAAGTTTGGCGACAGCACCCAACGCATGTCCGTATGCTCCGAAAGCTGCACCTGGTAGTCGACGATCTTGTCGCCGTCAGGATCCGTTGGCGGCTGCCAAGCGAGCTTCACCTTGGTGCCCAAGACGGTCTCGCCATCGGCCGGCGCGAGCAGCTTCGGCGCAGCCGGCGGCTGCCAAGTCGGCCGCTCGACCCAGGAGTGTGTGATGCGCACCTTGCGGGGGCCGTCGTTGTGGTCGACGTAGCGCACGGTGTTCGCGCCGGCCTCGAGTTCCGGCAGGCTGAGCGGCGCCATCTGCACGTCCGTGTCGAACTCGACGGCATTGATGCCCACGCCCGAACCTTTCATGTTGATGCGCAGGAAGTAGGCGTACTGGGGCCGGCCGCCGGGGGAGAGCTTCTCGTCGAACACGATCTCTTGCTCGAACGCGCCGGCCCTGTCGATCTCCTCGATCAGCTCCCACTTCTTGTTGTCGCGGGAGAGGAGGACCCGGAGAGTGTCGCCCGCGCCAACCCGACCGGCAAGTTTGACCTTGCCACCCACGACCACGTAGGGGCTGGCGATCTTCCACGTCACGTGGCACGGCTTGTCCGCCACCTCGGGCCGCAGGCCCGGCAACGCGGCCGCGAGATTTGCCGCGTCCGCGAGGCCTTGGCGTGCGAGCGCGTTGGCCAAGTCCGGCTTGTAACGCAGCTTGCCGTTGCAGATGTTGCTATACGCGGTCTTGCCCCATGCGCGCAGATCGCCCTGGCCGTCGCGCTTCCACTTCTTTCCTTCGAGGTTGGTGCCCTTGGAGTATTGCTTGCCGATGTGGCCCCAACGCCATTCGATGGACTCGCCGGGGCGCAGCACGTAGTCCATGGTGTGTTTGGTATAGCCGCCGTGTTCGCCGGTGCGCTTGCCTTCGTAGCTGAAGAGCGACGCGGAGAACTCGTCCGTGTTGCGGCTGTCGGCCCGAAGGATGCCGTACGTGTGCGTGCGCTTGATGAGGTCGTGGTCGCGCACGACCTCGGCCGCGGGCGCGATGGTCTTGTTGTCGCGGCGCAGGTAGATGCAGTGCTCGTCGCCGTCGAGCAGGTGGAACTCTCCGTCGTAGAAGGCCTCCGCGACGACGTGGCCGATGGGCCGGCCGCGGCGGGTCTTGAGCCCGGCCGCCTTCCAGAGGTCCGAGATGCATTGCGCGTCGTTGCCGCAGAGCGTATACCCGTACACGTTGAACACCTTCACCGCGTCGTTGCACTCCCGGTCCCAGGTGGTCGCGTGGAAGCGGTGGTGTCGCGTGAATTCCCAGATCGCCCGCGCCTTGTCCGCGTCGGTCGTGTACTTGCCCACCGCCTCCTTCATGATGTCGTCGAGGGTGCGCCAGGCGCGCTTGCCGTTGACGATGATCCACGGATTGGCCACGTCCGTGTGGCCGATGTTTTCCAGCCGCAGGAATCGGTTGGGCTGCCAACCTTGCTTGAAAGCCTGGTACCCGATGGGGTCGCGGGTCATGACGCCGTCCACGGCCGCGTCCATCGCGATAGCGTATGTGGCATTGCCCTCGGTCACAACGGCCGTGTGGGTCTTGTCGCGGTCCGTAGGCAGGCGCTTCTGGGGTTCCTTCGGTGGGCCCAGGCGCGCGGCGAACGTAGGCCAAGCCGTGATCAGCGCAAGAGCGATCACGAGCGCGCGATTGGTGTCCATCGCTTCTCTCCCAACAAGACAGGGTTTGGCCCGGTGAGAATACCGCGCGCAGGTGGGGGTGTCAAAGCGAAGCGAGTCGCACGCGATGCGGAATCGCAACACGTCCAGACATTCGTGGTGAGCGCCGATTTCTTCGTCATTTTTCTCTTGACGCATGTGACGCACTGTTGCACAATGTAACGCATGATGCGGCTTGACCGATCATCGTGTTCGGAGGCTGCGCAAGAGGGATTTGGCATGCAGCATGTGAAACGCGACAGGGATGGAATTTCACAAGCGGCCGAGGCCGTACTGGCCCGGTTCTTGCGGGGGGGCCGCATGCGCCAGCATGCGGGATTTGGGGCAGGTTGAGCCTGTAGCCGCACGCGCCTGTCTGCGTGCGGACACGCACAGGCAGGGCAGCGTGCGGGAGTTTCGAGCCCCGGTAGCCGCATGCGCCAGCATGCGGGCATTCCGATGCCTCGCGTGCACCATCGCCACCGTGCTATGCGCAAGCGCGGCCCACGCGGGCTCTCCTCTACTCGCGGGCATGGCCGCGCTCAAAGCCGGGCGGTTCGAGCAGGCCGCCACTCTCCTCGACAAGGCGGCAAAGGCCGATCCTAAGAACGCTCAGGCCAAGCGATTCCTCGCGAACGCGTACGAGGGCGCATGGGACTGGCCGGCCGCGGCGACGGC
>JAJRTI010000176.1 GCA_024278415.1 Planctomycetota bacterium
GGGAGAAACCACAGATATCCGCAGATGCCCACAGATCACGCAGATGGAACTCGAGGCTCCCCCTTCCGATCAGCGTGATCTGTGGGCATCTGTGCCCATCTGTGGCACTGCCTCGCCCAGGCAAGGGCGCGGGCCAGCGGATCGCGAATCCCTTCACAAAGCGGGCTTTGCCCGCAACCCGGGAGCGGAACGCCTTTGCGTTCCGACGGACGGCGAAGGCCGTCCGCTCCGGGCCACAGATGCGCGATGCAGGCCCCGTTTTCGGCCGCAGGCGCGTGTTCTATCGGCTCGTCGCGGCGAACGTGTTTGGCAATCCGCTGCGGACGTAGCTTCGGAGGAGGTTGGCCGCGATCTCGCCGGCCACGAGGCGCAGATCGTCGTCGAGTGTGAAAAGCACGGTGTTCGCCGCCCGATAAGTTTGGGTGCGTACGTCGAATAGGCTTGCGGCCGCGATGGCGCCGCGCTCCCCCACGAAGATCTTGCCTGTGAGAACCAGGTCGGCGTTCGTCTGTTGGCGAATGTTTGCGAGGTCGAGCTGCGGCTCGACGGGCTCCGAACTTCCCGCCCGGTTCGCCCGGGCTGGCGCAATCCTGTCACCGAGTTTGAACAGCCCGCAGTCGAACAGTTCGGTCTCAAGCATAGCAGGGAGGCTTGCTGCGGCTTGGGAAGCCTTCGACGCGATCGAGGCTGTAGGAAGTGTCGGGAGTTTCACCAGAGTAAAAGGCAGCACGGCCAACTTGGGGGGGGAGGCCGGCGGCTTGATTTCCAGAGTGAGGCATCGTTCACTGAGCGAGGAGGCGGCAATCGCGTCGGCCATGTTGGCAACGGCGTTTGTCGTCGCGCGGTCCATGATGTTGTCCATCTCCGCGCGGAAGTCATTGCACGCGGCGGATAGGCGCGTGCGCACGGGCCGGTTGAAGAGCGTCTTGCCGGTCTGTGCCTCGACGATTCGAGCGGAGGCGACGATTTCGGCCTCCGCGGTATAGAACGGGCTCCACAGGGGCGCCAGCACGACGATGCCCGGGAGGTACGATGGCAGCCAAAGCCAGTTTCGGCCTCGATTCCAGCAGTGGTGCCTGACTTGTAGGCTGATCGCTATTTCTGCGGCTTGCTGTTTGGCGAGCCTCCGCATGAGTACCGGGGTGCGGCGTGTGGGCAAAGGCGGAGCGCTCCGGGCGAGCACAACCGCTCTGCCGAGCACCTCGGTTTGCTGAAGGGCTTTTGTCGCGCGTTCGAGCATGCGCTGCGCCAACAGCGTGCGGGCCGATGGGCTCAGGGCCGCGGTGACGTGTTCGCCACGCGGATGCTGTTTTGTGAAAGACTCGTACAGGCCGCTGAGTTCAGTGCACCCGGTGACCAGCACCTTGGAGTGGGCGACGGGCGCGCAGGCTGTCTTGGGAGACTGTGTGCGTGTGTGTGGGGGGGCTGTGCATCCGGCGGCCGCGGCCACGCAGACTAAGGCCGCGGCGATACGGCGCCTTGACGCGTGTGGCCGCCGCGGCGGGCGTGCATGGCGGGAACACGCCGCCCCTGGGCAAGGGCGAACAGGTGGTGTTGGCGCGCGGGCCGCCCCCAGGGCGTCACCGGCCGCTCGGCTTCTCGGGAAACAGACTGTAGCTGGGTCAACGTTCATCGGTCTTGGGTTCCGTCTTGGGCAACTGTGCCGCGCGGCGCTGAGTCCACCGCCGATGGGAATCGGCGAGCTTTGCCGCGAGGTCTTCCGCGGCGGTTCGGAGTTCGTCGCCTCCCTGCCTGGCCTTCACCCAAGCGGTCCCCCAAATCACAGCCGTTTGCACGTCAATGGCTTTGATGTCGATGCTTACGCCGTCCTCACTGGTGGTGACTTCACCTGTGACGATGGCGTCCGCTGCGGCAAAGCTCCCGACCTTCTTCACGTTGTCTTCATCGAACAATGCGCTCCTCGTGATGCCGAGTTCCTTCAAGACCTGCTCCAGGTCGCGTCTGTCCGCGAGCGGAAATCCTGCGTCTGCGAGGGCGGTCCGCAGGAACACGGGTATGTTGGATTGGACCTCTTGGACGAGTTGGCCTGCGACATATCGGCCTTTGGTTTGAAAGGCGCTGACTTCGAGCGCCCCGACGACGAGCCGCGGCATTTTCGAGGGTGCGGGTGGGGGTTCGACGAGAAGTCTCTCCGCCATGTCCTCGACCGTCTTCACCGCGGCGTGCTGCAACGAGCGGTCCATGGCGTTGACCATTTCCTTCTTGTCCATCGTGAAACTGTTGCACATCGTGTACGTGTGCGTCTCCGATGGGCTGCCGTACACCAACTGCCCCGTGCGCACGTCGATCAGATAGGGGGTAATCGACACTTCGGATTGTCCCGTGTAAAACGGCACCCACTTCGGCCCGAGCAAGAGGATCCCGGGGAGATAGGCGAAGGGCGTGAGCCAATTGTGGCCGACGTTCCAGCACGTGTGCCATGCGCGCAGACACATGACGTAATCGCCACCCTGGTCTTTTGCGATGCGCCTAAGCCAAGACATGTTCTGCTCGCCGGCTTCCTTTGTCACTCCATATGCCTGAACGACGCCGCCTTGGAAGAGCTTGGAGTCGTTGAGCAGACGCGTGACGCGCTCGCCCGCTCTGGCCGAGACCAACGTCGGGCCCTGTTCACTGCTATGCGCTGTCTGGGCACGTTCTGTGCGAGAGAGAGGCGCGTATCCAGCACCCATTATTTCGTCCGTTGCGTCTTGGCTCACGATAAGCACCACCCGGCCCGGAACGCGCCTGTCTTCTGGAACCGGCTTCACGGTCAGGGGCACGCGCGTGTGGCGCGGGACCGCGCAGCCCGCGGCCCAAAAGAGCGCGAAGACGAGCCAAGTGCGCCCTCCCAACCTGCCTCCCGGCCATTTCTCGGTGATCGCTCGCGCCTCTCTGTGGTTGCACATTTGCCCAGTTGCCAGAACGCCACGCATCTTAGAATCCTCCAGTTGTCGTCTACCGGCGACGGACTCGCGGGCACAGCTCGCGGCCCATCCCAGAGCGAATTGAGAGGGGGACGGCCGGCAAGTTGATGGTTAACCCGCGTTTCTCACGAGTTCAGGCGGGGGCACCTGCAAGGCGCACGGTGCGAAGGCGCGTTCATAACGCCGCAAAACCCATCGCACGTTCGCTTCTGCGGACTTGACATCCTGGGCTGGTGAGACATGCGGGTTAACAGCCCGTCAACAAAGTGCTGTCCTGCTGCGGCGGGGTCTTTGCGCCGATCTCTGCGTTGCGAAATCTCGACGAATCACCCAATTCGCCTGCGATTTCGCGCCTTGATCTCGGCGCAAATCCCTCCGCCTCGCGACGGACGACTTTATTGACGGGCTGTTAAGGTCTTGACCTTACGACCTCGACGAGTCGTCTGGCCAACTCCTCGGCGGCGAATTTGAACTCAGCGCTCGATGTTGGGGCAGGCACCGTTCCGTCGTCGATAGGGCGGCCGGTAGCTCCGTCCTCCAAGCGCCAACGCAGCACGCCACGAAGGGCGCCCGGGGGCCCGGCCGATACTCGAACCCAATACTGCAAGCGCGGCCCAACGGGTTGAGCCCGCGCGCCGCGAGGCATCTTCTGAACCTCTACTCGGCCCGTCTCTGCGAGTGCGGCAACCAACAGATCGCTCAGGGCCCCCACGGACCCGGGGCGCCCTGTTTCGTCCTCGACTCCGAGACCAATCGTCGGCGCCTTGCGAACTCGCCGCTGCTTCGGCGAGAGCTGGGCCGCCGCGTTTGGACTGGGCCGCGGCTCGCGCATCGACACGTCGAGAACCACAGTGCCGCGTATCTTGCCCGCAAGGGCCACGACCGCGTTGTTCACCGCTTTCTCCAGAATCCATCGCGGGTCGACGTCCGCATCTCGAGCGCGCACGAGAAAACTCTCCGACACGAACTCCTCGGCCAGCGGCGCCTCCCCCGTTGCACAGTTGACGAGCACCACGTTGACGCGCGTCTCCACGGCGAGATTGCGATACGGAATCCACTTCGGGCCGCCAAGCACAACTAACGGAAGGTAGGCGGGCAACGCAAACCAGTTTGCCCCTAGCTCCTCCACGGTGTAGTCCACCCGCAGCCACGCGACGAGGTCCAGTTCTTCGCGAAGCCCGTCGAAAAAGAGCGCACCGGGCCTGTATTCCGCCGGGACGAGGCTCGCGCTGGACTCGATTTGCATGACGTTCTGCAAAAGCCCGGCCGCCGCCAATACTTCGCAAAGCCTGTCTTCGGCCTCGATCTGGACAAGTCTTCCGAGCGCATCGCCGCTTTGCTCGCGACGGGCACGGCGCGGCGCAACAGCTAGCCCCAGGGTGTAGGGCCAGCGCACGCCGGATTGCGGCATCGAATGCCGTAAAGACCAGCGAGGCACAGCGCATCCGGCGCCCACCAGCATGAGGCAGACAACTGCCGCCGCTCGCCGACTGCCGGAACAAAGCACCCCGAGAACACGGTGCGTAGTTTCCTCTGAAACAGCAGTGCTACGCCTGCCCATCCGAGTGCCAATCCGCAGTGCCATGCCGACCTCTCCCTGCTGACACGAGAGCGTTCACAGGTTCTTCGGGACGTGAGCTGTCCGTGCGTCGCACAGAACCCTGACACCACGTGTCATCCGAATGGCACGGATGCAATTGGTTCGCGATATCCAGACTCCCGCACTCGTAAAGCATGATGTCACCACAGGCCGGTGATGTCAAGCCGGAAGTCTCGACCTGGGCTGCGGGGCGGGGCGGGGGAGTGGACGGCATTCGGCCCGCTGTGCGGGCGTGTGAGTATCAGCGCTTGGGCCGGGGGGAGCAACTCTCGATACTTGACGGTCTTGTCAAGTGCAGATCTGACCCCGCATAGCCAAACGATGTCGACGCCCGTCTCCGCGGCCGCGCCCTACACGCGCATCTTCCATTCCGTGATGTGGTCGAGGGCCTTGGCGAAGCCTTTGGGGTTCTCGTAAGGGGCCACCATCGTGGCTGCCTGGCCGAGCGCGTGCTTGGCCTGCTCCCGTTGCTCACATGTTGTACGGCAGGTCTGGCTCTTTATGGCGCAGCGTCGTCAGCACTCGATCGCGGGAAGTCATACGCGCCTCGCTCATGGCGATAAAGAAAACTCAACGTCAGTGTCTTCGCGGTTAGGAAGCGCGACAAGAAACAGGAAGCTGGAGCGGAATGCCTGCCTGTGCGTGCCGCACGCAGACAGGCCTTCGCATTCCGATGCTTGCACAGCCGTACGGTGGTGACGGAAGGCGAAGCCCTTCCGCTCCTGGTTTGCGGGCGTGAACGTACCATCCTGGCCACAGATACGCAACACGGGCCACGGCGTCGCTTGACCGCGCCGCACTCCTTTGCGAGCCTATCGCCTCGCCTATGTCGGACTCGGAAGCTGAAGGGAACGCATGAGCACGAATCGCCCCAACCTCCTCTACGTCTTCGCGGACCAGCTCGGCCGCAGCCACTGCGGGTATGCCGGCGCGGACAAGGCCCACACCCCCAACATCGATCGGCTCGCGGCACAGGGCGTCAGCTTCACCAACGCGGTCTCGAACTCGCCGGTCTGCGCGGCGCACCGGGCGTCGTTGTTCACCGGGAAGTACACCACCAGCACGGGCATGGTGATCAACGAACTGCGCATGAATCCCAACCACGATTGCATCGGCCACGTGCTGACGCGATCGGGCTATGAGCCCGCGTACGTCGGCAAGTGGCATCTGTACGCGAACCAACTCGGCCACCACGACGATCCGAGGAACTCGTTCACGCCGCCAGGGCCGCATCGCCTCGGATTCGACGGGTACTGGGCGTCGTACGGGTTCCACCACCACTACTACAACACGTACTACCACACCGATTCGCCAACGAAGATCCCCTACCCCGACGGTGCGTACGAGCCGGACGCGCAGACGGACATGATGATCGAGTGGCTGCGCCGCGCGGGGCAGAGCGGCCGACCGTTCGCGGCGTTCCTCTCCTACGGCACGCCGCACGACCCATGGGTCGATGACAACGCGCCGGCCGAATGGCGCGAGCGGTTCGAGGGAGTGGCATTTTCTAATCCGCCGAACTACAAGCCTGACAACGACCCGTACGCGGACCAGTGGGGCCGCTTCAAGGATGGCGAACCGGAGAAGCTGGAGGAGTGGCGGCGCAACTACTACGCGATGACGGCCAACCTGGACTGGAACGTGGGCCGGCTCATGGCCGCGCTCGACGCGTTGGGGCTGGCCGACGACACGATTGTCGTGTTCTCGTCCGACCACGGCGAGATGTTCGGCGCCCAGGGCCGGCGCGCCAAGAACATCTTCTATGAAGAGGCGGCCCGTGTGCCGTTCCTCGTGCGATGGCCGGGCCACGTGGAAGCCGGGACGACATCGGACGCGTGTATCAGCACCGTGGACGTGATGCCAACGCTGCTGTCGATGATGGGCCTGCCGATCCCGGACGCGGTGGAAGGTATGGACCTGAGCCACTGCGCGCTGGGCCAGCCCGGCCCGGAGCCGGACGCGGCGTTCCTCCAGAACACCGGCGCCTGCGCGGCGTGGGTGGACGGCCACGAGTGGCGCGCGTTGCGCGACAAACGATACACGTATGCGGTCTACCGGGTCGACAGATCGGAGTTGCTTTTCGATAATGGGAGCGACCCATACCAGTTGGCCGACCTCGCGGCCGATCCCGCCCATGCAAAGACGCTCGACCGGTTCCGCACCATGCTCGCCGCCAAGATGGAGTCGCTCAACGACACGTTCGAAGCCTGCACGTGGTACCGTGACCATTGGATCGAAGATCGCATCATCCTGCGCGGCGCGAAGGGATGAGCCTGTGGCCACACCCAATGGAGCAACGCCGTTTTCCACGGACGGCGGAAAACACAGATAGACGCGGATGCCCACAGATCACACAGATGAAGCCTGGCGCTTTCTCGCCCTATGTGTCCGCGCGTAAGTCACGGGACACCGTCGCTTCCCCAACTGCTATGTCATGATCGGACTGCACGCCAGCACGGGGCATGTCCCCGTGCAGCGATGATTGCCGACTACTGGGCCGCGAGTTCTCTCTCCCTTCCGCTTTCTGGCTCTCGGCATGCCGAGAGCCAGAAAGCGGAAGGGGGAGAGGAAGTGAGGGCTGACTCGGCAGTAGTCAGTAATCATCGCTCTGCTGGGACAAGCCCAGCAGTGGCGTTGGCTGCGAAGGCATTCCGCTCCCGGGTTGCGGGCGAAGCCCGCCTTGTCTCCTTAACTCGAATCTCGCGACAACATGTTGTCGATGTGTGTGGCGCGAGGCGACGAGGCTCGTAGTAGGGCGATTCATCGCCCGTCTCTCCAGGGCGGCCGACGGGCGATAAATCGCCCTACTACGAACGGCCTGACCGCGGCGCAGCCGCCCCTTTCTCGCAGCGAAGTCTGCGAGAAAGCGTAGTGCCTTATCCATCCGGAACTGTCACAAAAAACAAGAAGCTGCTTGCCCAGAGCGAATCCCGATGCCTCGGGACCGTCGCGTCGGAACGCGAAGGCATTCCGCTCCCGGGTTGCGGGCGAAGCCCGCCTTGTATGTTGTAGCACAGGAGAGCCCCCATGAAACACTGCTCACGACGCGAGTTCATCCAGACCCTCGGCATGGGTGCAGCCGCGCTGGCCGCGCCGTCGCTGGCTTTTGCCGCGCGGCGGCGGAAGCCCAACATCATCTTCTTCCTTGTCGATGACATGGGCTGGATGGACAGCACGGTGTACGGCAGCCAGTACTACGAAACGCCCAACATGGAGCGCTTGGCCAAGCGCAGCATGCGCTTCACCGATGCGTACGCGGCCAACCCGCTGTGCTCGCCGACGCGGGCGAGCATCATGACCGGCAAATACCCTGGCCGGCTGCACATCACCACGCCGGTGGGCCACCTGCCGCCGCTGCCGCCGGGGACACCGGAGTTCCCCGAGAGGGCCGCGCCCAGCCGCAAGATGTTGTTCCCGCGCAGCCGGCGCTTCTTGCCGCCCAAGGAATACACCATCGCGGAGGCGCTGCGCGACGCGGGGTACAAGACCGCGCACATCGGCAAGTGGCACCTGGGCGTCTTGCCCAAGCATTGGCCCGAGGCCCAGGGGTTCGACGTGTCGTTCCACGGTGCGCCCGACCCGGGCCCGCGCAGCTACTTCTCGCCGTATCAGTTCAAAGCCGGCACCGTCACGGACGGCCCCAAAGGCGAATACATCACCGATCGCGTGACCGACGAAGCGCTCAAGTTCATGGAGGCCAACACGGACGGCCCTTTCCTGCTGGACCTGTGGCACTACGCGGTGCACGGCCCCTGGGGGCACAAGGAGGAGATCACCAAGCGCTTCGTCGGCAAGAAGGACCCCCGCGGCAAGCAAGGCAACGCCATCATGGCGTCCATGCTCTGGAGCGTCGACCAAAGCCTCGGCCGCGTCATGGACAAGCTCGACGAGTTGGGCATCGCGGACAACACGATCATCATTTTCTTCTCCGACAACGGCGGCAATGTCCACAGCAACCGCGGGGACGACCCGAAGCTCGCCAAGATCAAGCCCGGCCACCGGCGGTGGCCGTTCCTCCAAGACTGGCGCAAGTACGCGGGCGACCGGCCGCCTACCAACAACACACCGCTCCGCGGCGGCAAGGCGACCATCTTCGAAGGCGGCACGCGCGAGCCCATGATGGTCTGCTGGCCGGGAGTCGTCGAGCCCGGCACGACGTGCTCCGAGGTCGTGAGCAGTGTCGATTTCTACCCGACGATGCTGGGGATGGCGGGAGTCGCGCCTCAGCCCGGCCAAATCCTCGATGGCGAGAGTATCGTGCCGTTGCTCAAGCAGACGGGCAAACTCAAGCGCGAGGCCATCTTCTGCCACTTCCCCCACAGCTTCGGCAAACGCAGCCCGGCGGCGACGTATGTGCGCAAGGGTGACTGGAAGCTGATCCGCGTCTACGACACAAGCGAATACTTCCCCGACCGCTTCATGCTCTACAACCTGCGCGACGACATCGGCGAGACGACCAACCTGGCCAAGAAATACCCGGCGAAAGTGAAGGAGTTGGACGCGCTCATCGAGCAGCACCTGAAGGACACGGCCGCGGCCGTGCCCAAGCCCAACACGGCGTACAATCCCAAGCTGAAGCCGGTGGCCGGCTGGCGGCCCTTGGGATTCTGCGAATTGTCGCTCCAAAACGGCCGCTTGGTCATGGCCAGCAAGAAGCGCCGCGTGCAGATGCACACGGACCGCGTGCCCAGGGTCGGCGGCACGCTCACGTTCAGGGTCCGCATGCGCGCGCAAGGCAAGCAGTTCGGCATCCTCTACTGGACC
>JAJRTI010000177.1 GCA_024278415.1 Planctomycetota bacterium
AGCGTAAATCTCGGGACAACATGTTGTCGATGTTCTGTCACCCTCCTACTCTTCGTCTTACTCTTTGTCCTACTCCTCCGCCGTGTCATGCGTTTTATGAGTAAGACTAAGAGTAAGACTAAGATTAGGAACTGCGGCGCAGCCGCCCCTTTCTCGCCGCGAAGCCGGAGAGAAAGCATAGCGCCTTATCCGTGAGAAACCGCGACAAAAAACAAGAAGCTGGAGCGGAATGCCCTCGCATTCCGATGCCTGCATTGCCGTATGGTGGAGACGGGAGGCGATCCCGAGGCTTCGGGATCCGTTCCCGGGTTGCGGGCGAAACTCGCCTTCTGCCTCAGTTGGATGAGGCGCTTCAGCGTCGCGCGGCGCCAGAAAGGACGGAACTCACATGAAGCCCTTCATCGTTAGCGGAATCGGAGCCGCGATGCTCGCAGCCTTCGCCGGCGCGGCCCCGTTCGAGCCGGACCCGCACACGCTCATGCTCGCCCACTTCGATTCGCCCACGCACCGCGCGGATTACGCGCTCGGCATCCGCGAGTTCGCCGGCAATGGTGCGCGGCTCGTGGACGGATACTACGGCCAGGCCATCGACCTGCGCCGGCGCGGGTTGTTTCCGGATTTCACGAACAAGTGCTCCGACTACACGCCCCGCTACGACGGCTGGGGCTTCCACCCCCGCGGCAACGTGGATCCCAGCCAGGGCACGTTCGAGTGCTGGTTCCGCGTCGCGGCCAAGGGGGCGCCGCGCATGCCTTGGGGCGCAAACTTCCTCCACGCGTCGCTCGGCCGCTCCGTCAAGCATCCCTCCAAGCCCTACTACACCAGCCTCAGCATCAGCTTGGATTACTATCGACTCGTCTACGTGCTGCCCACGCTCGCCAAACACGTGTTCATGGGCCAGGTCGTGTTCAAACAAGTCCCCGGCTTCGCGCGCACGCTCGGCCCCTCGGAGTGGCGCCACTTCGCGCTCACCTGGTCGCAAGGCGAGATGGCCATCTGGCTCGACGGCCGGCCCGCCGCGACGTTCGACATGGCCGGCCAGCTCGGGCTCGCGTTCACGAGCAATCCCGTGCGCTACATCAACATGGCCGACTGCATTGTGGACGAGCTGCGCATCTCGAACGTGGTGCGCTACACGCAAGCCTTCGAGCCGGCTTGGCGCGGGGGCCAGCGCCCGGCGTACGCATTCCCCGGCGCGCCCGGCCTCAAGCGATACGACCCCAAGCTCTTGCCGCCGGCCGCGCCCCGAGCCCTTCCCGCGGCCAATCAGGCCGAACTCGTCGGCGCGGCGCTCGGCGCGTTCGCGTTGCGGTTCAACAAGGCCAATGGCCGGCTCGCGGGCTTGCGCGTCGGCGACCGCACGGCGAACGCGGCGTCGAACGGCCTCCTGCTCTATCGCGGCCTCGAGCGCCAGCCCCTTGAGCCGCAAGGAATGGCCAAGTTCCGTGCGACGTGGCAACGCGTGCGCTTTGTGCAACTCTTTGAGGGCTCCATCGCCGCGCGGCACACAATCGCGCCATCGGGCGACGGGCTGGCCTGGCGCATCGAGTTGGAGAACCGCTGCTCAGAGGAGGTCTGGCTCGAATGGCTGCTCAGCCTGCCCGCGCCCATGGCGAAGGTGGAGGAATTCTTCGACGGCTGCCAGCCGCGGCGCGTCATTCACCTGCCGCGGCATCGGGACGCGTACGCCAGCACGCTGCCCTTTGTGGCCGCGGCCGGCGAGGGCCGCTTCTTCGGCGTGGGCGTGGACCCGCACATCGGCCTCAGCGACATCGTGAACGAATGGGCCCCCGCGGCCGGCTCAGGCGTCATTCGGCAAGGCAGCAAGCTCGCGCTCGCGCCGGGCGAGTCGTTCGCGTACACGCTTCACGTGGTGCAGGGCCGCGGCGACTTTGGCGCGCTCGACGCCATCGCCGCGTTTCACGCGCGCTTTCCCGACCTCTACCACCTGCGGCCCGACGTGCCCGTGTATAGCTACATGCCCGCGACGCAGCACTCGGTGTATTCGAAATCGGTGGACATGAAGCGCGTGGGATACGCCGGCAGCTTCTGGGGCCACGGCCCGTCCGCGGACAAGGGCGACGAGTTCGGCACGCCTGAGTTTTGGAACAACTCGAAATACGACGGGGACAAGCACTACCGCACATACGCCCGGCATCTCCAGCAACTCTGGGGCAGCATCGCCAACCTGCGCCAGTTCATCACGCTGTTCTACCGCCAGGCCTACGACAACTATTACCCCGTGCGCCGCTTCCACACCTGCCCCGACCTCACCGCCGAGTACCTCGTCAAAGCGCTGTGGCCAGGCTACACCCCCAACGAGGACCCCCTCTGCTTCGGCCAGTATTACTACCCTATCTGGCAAGCCTACCTCGTGAACGAATACCGCACGCCCATCGGCGAACACTTCCGCAACCACACGCGGCGCTACCTGCGCCAGACCCAAGGCTACTGCGCGGGCTTCATCAACGACATGAGCCACGCCGGCGCGCTCTACCGGCACAACGACCCCATCGCGCAACGCACGCCCGGGCGCAGCTTCTCGCGCGACCTCGGCCCGTTCGTGCGCAAGGCGCTTGGCCGACAGCAGCGCTACGAAGTGGTCAACCGCTTCGTGGACGACGGCCATCGCATGAGCTTCTGGTCCGACGGCGGAGCGTTCTCCTACACGCTCTGCGCGTATTCTTCCGCCATTGCCGTCGAGGGCGCGGGCATGTACAAAGACCTCACCGGTCCGGGCGATTACCTCGCGCCGGCGCGGTTCCTGCTCGGCGAAAAGCCCTTCACCGTGATGACGCACATCAACGACGACTGGATCGGACGCTACCTCCAGCCCGAGGACTTCACGCCCGCGTCGCTGCGCGACTACTACCGCTTCTGCGAGCGGCAGCTCGTGCTATTCTGCCTCGAGCATGGCGTGACGCTCGACCCCACGTCGTACATGTGGGGCCGGCAGTTCTCGCTCGAGTCCGCGCCAGTCATGGTTGGGAGTTCGGTCTTGGGCCGGCAGATCGTGCCCGCGGCTCGCGTCGCCGCGCCGCTGTGGGTCAAGCGCTCCGGCCGCGGCCTCGGCTCCATGCTTGTGGTCGGCAACCACTCGCCGCAGGCGGTTCAGACCGACGTGGAGATCGTGAACCGCTACTTCGGCGGCGCGCCATTGTTCGCCCCGTACTATGGCGGCCGCACAAAGCACGCGGCCGAGCCGAAGCGCACCCGCATCCAAGCCGTCCGCGTAGCCCCGCGCGACTTCGCCGCGTTCAAAGCCGTGGCGCTGTTGCGCACGCCGGCCGCGGCCACCGCGGACGTCACCTTCGCTGGCGACGGCATCGCCATGGAACTTGCGCTCGACATCGACGCCGGCCAGCCGGGCGAGTTGCTCATTCACACGTTCGGCCCGTTGTATGAGATTGAGAGTGTCGAAGCCGATGGCTCCGCGATTGAGGGATTCCGCCCCGACGACCCGCTGCCCCTCCCGGCCGGCCGCACGCAGATACGCGTGCGCTATCGCAATCGCTCGCTTCGCTTCCGCGCGCCAGAGTGGAAGCAAGTCGAGTTGGTCAAAGACGGCGCGGCGAACTTCTGCCTCGTCGCCGACCCCGGCGTGGAGTACAAGATCGACCCGAAATCGTCGCACCTGTTCCGGCTCGGGTTCGAGCGAGGCACGGCGAACATGCTCAACGAGTTCCTCGGGCAATACGACAGCGAGGACGGCGTGGTGGGCGACCTGAAGCCCGCGGAGTTTGTCGCGTCCAAGCCCGAGGGCTACCGCGGCTGGGCGGTCGTGCTCCAGAAGGACTTGCAGACTCGGCCGGGGCAGGTGCGCCTCGACACGCGCTCGCGCGAGATCCGCTTCGTTGGAGCCTCCCAAGGCGAACTGCGCCGCGCGATGGTGGTGTTCATGCGCCTGGTGGACCGCAAGTATCCGCACGTGGGCCGGTTCTACCCCTTGCGCTTCAGCCGTCCTCCGTATGAAGCCGGCAAGCCCCTGCCTATCGACAAGTGGGTTCCGCGCAAGGACACCCGCGAGTTCTTCAAGAACATCGCCGATCCCCTCTTCCTCGCCAAGCCCATTCTGCGCCGCGAATATGAACGCCTGTACGACGACGACAACATGAACTTCGCCGGGCGCTACACGCTCCGCGCCAGCCCCTACCTGTTCGAGCCCACGTACGGCGACGGCTTCGTCTACGGGTACGAGGGCCCGGCCGCGGCCGCCACGAAAGAGACCCTCGAACGCGGAGCCGGCGAGAAGTGACGCGCATGGCGGCGGCGAGGCGTTTTGGAGTGCGGCGCGACGTGGTTTGTAGTAGGGCGATTCATCGCCCGTTTCTCCGCGTCGGCCAACGGGCGATGAATCGCCCTACTACCTGAACGGCCCAATGGCTAACAAGGACGTCTGTGGCGCCCGGGCCGCGATGCGGAAGCCCGCCGTCGTGTCCCCAGACACACGGAACGCACTGACGTGCGTGCTACCAGCAGCGGCGCATTCGGACGAAGTGTTACCGAGAGAGGAAGAATGATGACGACACGTATCAGGCTGATTCCCATGCTCCTCTGTTTCTGCGCCGCGACGGCAAGAGCCGATTTCTGGGTCGCGCCAAACGGGGACGATGCGGCCCCCGGGACGAAGGCGCGTCCCTTTGCCACCATCGAGCGCGCCCGCGACGCGGTGCGTGGGCTCCGAAAAGCCGGCCTACCAAAAGGCGGCGTGACCGTGTGGCTGCGGCGCGGGACGTACACGTTGAAGGAGTCGCTCGCGTTCGGCCCGCAAGACAGCGGCGCGCCCGGCTCGCCAATCGTCTACCGGGCAGCGGACGGTGAGGACGTGTGGCTGTCGGGCGGAGTGATCGCGCCGCCCAGCGCGTTCCGCAAGACCACCGATCCCGCGGTGCTCGCGATCCTGCCGAAAGAAGCGCGCGGCCGCGTGATGCAGGCGTCGCTCAAACGGGTGGGCATCACGGATTGGATTCGGGAACTGCCGGACTCGATACGCGGCTACGATGCGCCGCTGCCGTTCGTCCAAGTATTCTGCGACGGCAAGCGCATGCCGTTGGCGCGGTGGCCGAACCAGGGCTTCGCGAAGTTCGCCGAGATCATCGATACGGGTTCGGGCCTTCGCGACCCCGCGGCGCGTCGGCTGAAAAAACTCCGGCCCGGCGTGTTCAAATACGCCGGCGACCGGCCCTCGCGCTGGAATGTGGACCGCGGAGTGTGGCTGTTCGGCTATTGGGCGCGGGCCTACATCAGCGACGTGGTGCGCGCGGGAAAGATCGATACGGCGAAACGCGAAATCACGTGGAAGGTTCCGCTGGCGTACGGCCTCGACACATGGGGCGCGGGCCGGTGGTACGCGTTCAATTTGCTCGAAGAACTCGATAGCCCGGGCGAGTGGTACATCGATCGCGCCAAGGGCATCCTCTACCTCTGGCCGCCGCGGCCCATTGGCGAATGCCGCGTGATGGTGGCCCGGCTGAAGGCGCCGTTGGTTCACTGCAAGGGCGCGGAGTTCATCACGTTTCGCAACCTCGGCTTCGAAGGAGGCCGAGCCGACGGGCTGCTCATCGAAGGGGGCCGCGACGTGCGCGTCGTCGGATGCGAGATTCGCAACGTGAACGGCAATGCGGTGACGCTCCGCGATGGCGTCGGGCATCAGGTCGTGGGCTGCGACATCCACCACGTCGGCGCGGGCGGCATCGACATGCGCGGGGGCGACCGCAAAACCCTCACCCCTGCCAACTACCTCGCGCGCAACAATCACATCCACCACACGAGCGAAATTAAGCGCAACTACGCCGCGCCCCTGACCCTGTATGGCGTCGGCATGCGAGCCGCGCACAACCTCATCCACCACATCCCCCACATCGCGGTGCTCTACGGCGGGAATGACCTGACCGTCGAGTACAACGACATCTACTGGTGCCTCTACGAGACGAGCGAGGCCGGCGTCTTCTACACCGGCCGCAACTGGACCTACCGCGGCAACGTGATTCAGTACAATTACATTCATCATATTAACGACCGCATCGAGGGGAGCCCCACGGGATGCAACGTAGCGCATCTGGACGACTGCGTGAGCGGCAACACGTACCGCGGGAACATCCTGTTCCGCGTCGGCCGCGGGATCAGCATTTGCGGCGGGCCCTGGAACGTGGCGGACAACAACCTGTTCATCGATTGCATGGTCGGCGTCGCGCTCTCCGCGCGAGGGCTGCATTGGTGGACGTGGCATCGCCGGCCCGATGGCACGGTGTACGCGATCGACACGCGCACCGGCCGAGAGGGCTGCTCGCTGCTCTCGCGGCTCAAGCGCGTGCCCTGGAACCGCGCGCCGTACACCAAGTATCCCGGCATGGCCGACCTGCTCAAGCTCGAGCCGCTCGGCGCGCCGCATGGGTGCCGCATCACGCGGAACATCTCCATCAACGGACCGGTCATGAAGGTGGATCGCGACGTGAAGCCGGAATGGGCGACCATCGAGCGCAACTGGAATGGGCCGACCGATGGCGATCCGGGCATCGTTGCGCCCTACAAAGGCGACTACCGATTCAAGCCCGGCGCGCCGGCGTTGGCCAAGACCGGCTTCGAGCCGATCCCGTTCGACAAGATCGGGCTGGTCAACGACGGGACGCGGCGCAGTTGGCCCGTCCGGCCGGAGCCACCGCCCAAAGGCTGGAAGCCGGCGTGGATCATCCGCCAGGAAATGGAGAAGAAGATGCCGACCGGGCTGCCGGTGGTCGCGGTGCGCCGCGCCATGGCGAAGATTGCCGTGGACGGCGTCATCGATCCCGATGAATGGACGCCGGGCGAAAAGCAAACCGTTGCGGTGAACGCGTTCAAGCCCGAGGCGCTCCAATGGAACGCGCTGACCGGCGAGAAGGCCGCGCTGCCCAGCAAGGCGTGGCTCGAAGTGGACGACGACGCGCTCTACGTCGCGTTCGACAACCCGGTCGACCCGAAGCGGGGCGTGGCGGGCGGGCGCAAGTGGGGGAAATCCGACGCAGTGGAGGTTGCGATCTCGGTCGTGAAAGGCCGGGAGCCCGGTCCGATTCTCATCTGGCGCGGATACACCGACGGCCACTTCGAGACCAGCGACGAAGCCGGCGCACCCCAGGCGCTGGTGAAACGCGCGCGCGCGGGCGTGCAATACGGAGCGAAGATCGTGGCGAAGGATCGGTGGACCGCGGAGTTCCGCATTCCGTTTGACGCGATCGGCATTGAGCCGCAGAAGCGCAATCCGCGCCTGCTCTTCGCGCTCAGCGTGCGCAAAGTGCACGGCGACCTTTGGGTCACGTGGAAGCAGGCGAGGGGCAACAGTTGGGACGTGCGGCACAGCGGTGTGCTCTGGCTGGAGCCCTTTGGCAACGTCTCCTTCGGCGGGTTGATCCCGTCCCGCGGCTACATCCTCGTGTATGGCGAATCGGGCGGGAAGCCGATGCTCATGGACGCGGCGGAGAACTGCCAAGTGGCTACGTGGCGCAAGCCAGTCGGCTCCTGCATCTCGTTCACGACCGGCGACCTGCCCGGCGGGGAATGGAAGCCCGCGACGTTCAGCTTCGTCCCGAAAGCGGACGGCCAGGTCACGCTGAAGCTCATGGGCCGAGGAGAGCGCAACACGCTCGACAACCGCTTCATCCCCGTGTGGACGTATTACGACGACCTGCGCGTCGAGGGCGCGGCGCTCGTGAACGGCAGCTTCGAGCGGCTGGACCAGGACGGGAATCCCGCGGGCTGGCGGCCGGACATCCACCGCCCGCTGGTCGTGACCGACCCGAAGGTCGCAGCCGAGGGGGAGCGCTGCGTCAAGTGCTGGCACAACGGCCGCTGGAAACAGACGCTCGCGGTCAAGGCCGGCCGCAAGGTCATCGTGCGCGTGCGCCTGCGCGGCGAGATGGCGCTGTCGAAGTGATGAGGATCTGAATCAAACGGTGAGAGTTCACGGCCCCTAAGAACGGAACGAAGGGCACGATCTGCCCTGATGGCGGATTCAGTACGACTGAAAAGTCTCCGACTGTCGGATGTGGTGAGCACTCCCATGAAAAACCTCAGATGCAAGACGCTTGCCGCCGGTCTGATGATCGCCGTCAGCGCGTTCGGCGGCAGCATCACGTATGACAAGCAGGCCAACGTCGTATGGGTCTGCGACTTCCTCGAGGACGCCCCCGCGACCGCAGACGACCTCCTCGCCGCGGACCGCCAGCACGGGTGGGGCATCGTGCGCTACGACACGGCAACGGATGTGTACTCCCTCGACGCGTCGCTCTACATCGGCGACGACAAAAACCTGGGAGCCTTTTTCCAGATCGGCCGGCCGGGGCATCCTCGTGAGACATTGATCGTGCGGGGCGACGTGTGGATCCGGCCGCCCAAAGAGAGCCCGACGCGGACCGACGGCCGGCCCGCTATCGTCAACCGGCTTACGCTGGGCAACCCGGCCGATCCGTCCATTCACGCCACGCTCAAAATCGCCTGCAAGACGCGCGGCCAGTTCGGCGTGCACGTGGGCATCCGCGAGAAGGGCCTGTGGATTCGCCGAGGCGACCTCTACGTGTACAACAGCACCATTACCGCGGCCACGCCAGATCGGCAGCATGCGCTGAAATCCCGCGGCTGGTACGGATCGAGCATTCGCCTCGTCAACGCCACGCTCTCATGGATCGATGGCAACATGACGTACGGTGTGGACAAGGACAACAGCGTGATCGAGGGCACGACGTTCGCGCATGGCGGGATCGCTTTGCGCAACGGCGCGCAGTTCGCCCGCGGCTGCACGTTTCGGGATCTCCAGACCGCGGTCGCCGAGGGTGGTTGCCTCGACGCGACGCTGGTGAACTGCGTTTTCGAACACAACGAGCGCAACTGGACGCTGGGCAACAGCTACGGCCGCGGCATCCGCATGATCGACTGCAAAGTCGATCCGCAAAGCAAACCCATCCAATTGCGCAAGAACAAGGTGGACCCCAAGCGTGCGGCGATGCGACACATTCCGATCTACCCCACGTACTCGGAATGGGCGTCGCTCGCTGTGAAGGTCACTGACGGCCGCGCCGCGCCGATTTTCGCCGCGGCCGTGAACGTCGAATGCGCCCGATACCCGGACGCGGTGCAGAATCCGCTCGCGCTCACCGATGCGAAGGGCCTGACCCCGGCCCGCGTCGAAGACGCAATTCTGATCACGACCAAACGTTTGCAGCCAACCGACACGCCTGGCCGCGTTCGCTCATTCTTGTTCAGCTACCGCGTCACCGTTTCGGCCGCGGGGTTCAAGGAAAAAGCGGTGCCGCTCGCAGGCATGGGCAAGATTCCGAGGCCGCTCGTGGTTGTGCTTGAGAAATGAGCGCACGATGTTTGTAGTAGGGCAATTCATTGCCCGTCGAACGTCCTTGCCCTGACGAGGTAGACGGGCGATAAATCGCCCTACTACAAGCGGCCTGACGGCGGCCCTATGAGTCCAACGGAGGAAGAAGCAATGCAGAAACGCGCACATGCCAACCGTCGCTGCCTGTATCCTCTCGCCGCATGGGCCGCGCTCGCGGCCGCGGCCTTCGCCTCCGAAACGCCCACCATGAAAGAGCTGTTCTATGCGAAGTATCTGAAGATACCGACGCAGGACGAAAAGCTCTCGCCGGAGGTGATGCAACGCAACTTCACGTTCTTCTCGCCGTCGCTGCTCGACCGCAAACTCGCAGGCGGCGACCTGCGTTTTCGCATGGGCGCGGCGGATGGGACCATCGGCTGGGGGAACTTTGGAGGGCAGCAACGCGTGGCCGAGCGGGTGTTCCTGCGGCAGTATCAATACCTCGTCTTCACGCTGCGGCAGGACATGGCGGTGAAAACGACGATAAAACTGTGGGCCTGGAGCGACGGCAAGCGTTCCCAATCGGCGACGGTCGCGACGCACGAAGGCGCGGACGCGAAGGACGTCAAGCTCAAGTTGCCGCGCATGGCCCGCCGGTCAACCTCCATACCCGACGGCTTCGAATTGGATATTCAAACGGCAAAAGGCAACGTGCTGCGCCTGGCCTCGGTGGAGGTGGTGAAGCCCATGAACCGAGGCGGATTCCGCAAGGAGTTCCAACTCCCCGAGGGCAAGATTTGGCGCGCGGTGGTGAACGTGGGCGCGCAAACGAGCCTCTACGTCAACGGCGAGGAAGTGCGCCCGCAGACATCCATCCTCAGGCGGCCCACATTCGCCGGCAACGAAATGTATAAGACGCGGGCGCTGGACATCGCCAAGTATCTCCTGCCCGGCAAACGCAACTGCATCGGGCTCTACGGCGAGCGCGTCGGGTATCCGCCGTTCATCTTTGTCCAGGGCCGCGTCGTCATGGCGTCGGGCGAGGTCGTGCCCATCACGAGCGATGCGACGTGGCGGTTCAGCCATCGCTGCCCCGAAGGGTGGACCCGCGCGGGGTTCGACGACTCCTCGTGGACAAACGCGCAGGGCGGCCCCGCGATGCCGGTCTACATGATCATGGCCACGGTCACGGAGTCGGCCATCCCCGCGTACAGCGGCCGACTGGTCGTCACCAATCCCAACGATCGCCTCCTGTTTTACAACGACAAAGAGGCCGCGGTCTTCCACGTCTCCGTCCCCGCGGGGCTGGCGAAGAATGTGCCTGTGCTGCATTGGAAGGTCGTGCGGCCGGGGAAGGGCGATGGGAGCGTCGCAGAGGGCGTTGCCAAAGAATTCGAAAGAGCGAACGATTCGCTCACGTTCACGATCAACGCGGGCGTGCTCGAATGGGGCGTGTACACGATTGAACTCAATCTTCATCGCCGGGACGGCAAGGCCATCGAGCATCGCACGCCGGAGCCGTTCGTTGTCGTGCGGCGTCTCACGCAGAAGATCGTGGACGGCAAGAGCTACACCGAGGGCATGAAGCTGACGCTGGAGGACACGATTGATTTCACCAACCCCAGCGACACGCACCCGTGGAATGGGACGGACGAGCCGGGCGGGTTCGAGCGCGGGCTGACGAAGACGGTGAAGCCCATCAAGACGCCTCGCATAGTGCGCCGCGGCGGCCTGGTGTATCGCGAGACGGCCGCCTTGCGCGGCGCCTTCTTTACCTATCAGTTCAAGGTCAAACATCCCGGCGATTTCTACATGGTGGAACTCGACTACCCCGACGACGCGGAGCGCTGGATTGGCGTGTCGTGCTCGACGACGCTTCCCAAGGTGTGGACGAACTCCAAGTGCGCGCCGTCGATCACCACAGGCGGCAAGTATCCTGTTTCGGGCAAGATGCGCGTGCGCCGTTGGATCGCAAGGCCCGAAGCGGGCATCCAAACCATCGACATCATCTGCCGGCGCAACGGCTTCCCCGCGGCCGCGAAGGCGATGCGCATTTACCACCTCAAGGAGCTGCCCGCGCTGCGCATCAACGACGCGGGCCAAAGGCGCATCGGCCTCCTCACCGAGCGCACGCGTCTCTCGGCCAGCTTCGGCAAGACCTTCGGCATGTATCGCCGCGACATCAGCTACCAGAACGCGAAGGATTTCGACGCGCCCAACTTCCGGCCCTTCGACGAGAAGATCGGCTATCTCCAGGCCGCGCTCGACGCGTGCGAGAAGTATACGCAGTACATGAAGTTCACGGGCCAGAACGTCCACATCATGGGCTGCTATCAGTATGGCGACAACAACACGCCCTACGCGCCGCTGCCGCGCATCCCCGGCGGCTCCCGCATACCGAACGACATCCGCGACGTCGCGGTCCGTTCGTTCGGCGAAAACGGCATCGACGTGATCGCGAGCATCGAGTACGCGAACCACGAGTGGCTCCAGCGCCAGTACGACTTGACCCTGGGCGAGGTGCTCCAAGGCAAGGACACCGCGCGCATGGTGTCCAAGGACGGCAAGCCCGCGCAGGGCATGTATGGATGGAACTTCGTGCATCCGGCCGTGGAGGCCGCGATGCTCTCCGTGGTCGACGACCTCGTGCGCAAGTTCGGCGACAGGCCCAACTTCCTCGGCGTGAATTTCTCGCCCTATCTCAGCGGCGGATGGATTCCCGGCTTCGGCGTGATGAGCCGGGAGGGGCCCATGACGTACAGTTACGACGACAAGACCATCGAGTTCTTCGAGCGCGACACGGGCATTCGCCTGCCCATCAAGGCCACCGATCCGGCGCGGTTTGCGAAGCGATACAAGCTGCTCACGTCCAAGGCGCTCAAGCCGAAGTGGATCGCCTGGCGATGCGAGCAGATGCAGCGGTTCTTCCGCCTCGTGCGCAAGCACGCGCAGGCGGAACGCCGCGACCTCCAGGTCTTCGCGTCGCTGTATCTCAACGTGGCCCATTGCGTCGAGTGGAGCAAGAGCGGCCTGCCGTTGAACGAATTCCTGCGGCAATGGGGCTGGGACGCCGCGCTCATGAAGTCCACGCCCGGCATCTGGTTCACGCGCTGGATGTTCCCGCTGCGGGGCAACAGCCCGAAGAACTACGTGGGCTGGGAGCAAGTCGTCGGCCCGGAGTTCACCAGCCTCTACGCGCGCGGCGACGATCGCTCGGTCATGATTCATCACGCGTGGGACGAGTTGGCGTATCGCATGCCCGGCGCAAAGTTCGGCCGCGGCTGGGAGTGGATCGGCAAGCCAAACTGGCCCGTCGCCGGCAACCGCGGGCGGCTTCACACACAGGCCGCACGGGACAACGCGCGCGAGTGCTTCACGCAGGCGCTTATCGGCTCCGACCCGGAACTCGTCATGTTCGGGTTCATGGACGTGAACCTCATGGTCGGCAACGAGCAGCCCCTTCGCGAGTTCGCGCAGGCCTTGCGGTGTCTGCCGCGCGAGCGGTTCACGCCCGTGCTGAACACGGGCTTCGCGACGAACTTCGCGATTCGCGCGTTGCGCAAGGGATCCGCTTACTATTTCTACGTCGCCAATCCCGGCTATTGGCCCATCAAGGGAACGATCCAACTCGCGGGCGCGGGCCGCGTGGTCGATCTCGCGCTGAACAGGCCGGCGCACGCGAGCCGCGTGGGCGAAAGACTGGCGCTCCCGGTTTCGCTGGCGCCGTACGGAGTGGCCGCGTTCCGCGCGGACTCCAAAGACGCCAAGATCGTCTCCTTCAGCACGCAAAGGGTTTCGAGCAAGGATCTGGCGCATCTCAAGGGCATCCTCGATCGCGTCGCGTCGTTGCTCGCGCGGCGCGGCTCGACCGCTATCCTGACGCTCGACGAGAAGAAGTTCATGCAGCAATCCGTCGAGAAAGCCCACGCCGCCATGACGAAGGGCGAGGTCGCCGCGGCTTGGCGCCTCGTGACGAACTACCGATTCTGGGGGTTGTGGAAGGATTATTTGGAGAAGATGGCGAACCTGGCGCACTTGCCCTATCCCAAGAAGACACTCGCGGAGGCGCTGGGCCGCCGAGTGCTGACGGCTGCGTTCGCCGCGAAACCGCCTCGCATCGACGGCGACCTCAACGACGCGGTCTGGGCCAAGGCGAAGGTCGCCACCTCTTTCGTGACCCAGGAGCGCCGGCTCGCGCTGGCCGACACCGCGGTGCGCGCGTGCTACGACCGGTCGCGCGTCTACTTCGCAGTGGAATGCGCGGACCCCGACCCGGGGCGGCTCCAAACCAAAGCCGCCCATGAAATGGAAATCTTCGCATCGCGAGATGATTCGTTCGGCATATTCCTCCAGCCGGACCCCAGCGCGGTGCGCTACTATCAGCTTGCGTTCAATGCCGCGGGCGTGCCGTTCGACCAAGAAGTGCTCGGCGGCCAGCGCAACTACGAGTACAAGCCGGCCTGGAAAGTCGCAACAAAACGCGGCAAGAAGAAGTGGACCGCCGAGGTCGCGGTGCCTTTCGCGGCGTTCGGCCTGAGCGGCGTGGGCAAGCGCCAGTGGCGGGCGAACTTCTTCCGGAACTTTCGACAGGGCAAACTCGACGCCGGCGCATGGTCCTTCACCGGCCGGGATTACCATTGCCCTGAGAAGTTCGGGACGCTTGTGTTTGCGGATTAGGGAGGTTCCCCACGGAAGAATGCAGACCTCGGAGAGAAATGGGACTTGCTTCGATATGGTTCCTCGCTGTTTGGTGTGGGCTGAATTGCGATACTGCCCGACGGCGGGTCGCGGGATGTGAAGCCCAGCGCACTGATGTGGCTGGCGGGAACACCGCCTTGGCCCTGAAAGGGCCACACCTACCGGGTCTTTACACAAGGCGGGCAAAGCCCGCCTTGTCAACGGATCGCGCGTGTGCGGATACAAAGCAGCGCGACGCGCTGCCAGCCAAAGCGCCGTCAAGCCGGCGCACTCCACAACGGAGCACATCGACAACATGTTGTCGTTCGAAAACCGGTAAGGGCCTGAAGAATGCCATACCAGCAGCGGAGATGCCACGGGTAGTGGTCTGTCATCTGTAGCCATGAGCCCTGGTAGGTTGCGCCGCGCTGGGGTGCGCGGATCCCGGATGAGCCAGTTTCATTGACTCACTCCAGGGGCTGTGTTACGCTTGCCCCTCCAGCCAGTGGGTCGTGCGAGTGGGCCTTTTGGCGCACTCGCGCCAGCACCATCAAACGTTCGAAAGGAGCAGGCCGATGAGGAAGCACGCATGGATTATGGCGGCCGTTTGCTTGGCGGCTTCGACGGGCCTCGCGCAGCCAGCCGCCCAGACGAGATTGGAGCAAGTGCTGCCTCCGGAGACCCTGATGTTTGTGTCGCTGACGGACGTGATGGGCAGTGCGGAGCGTTTCAAGGGCACCGCGCTCTACCAACTCTGGCGTGAGCCGGAGGTGCAGGAGTTCGTCGCGCCTCTCGTGGCCAAGATCGAGGACGAGATCGACAAGGCCAGGGCACAGGCCCAGCAGGCCGGCCCACTGGGCGCCGCGGCCCTCGAACTCCTCAACCTCAAGCCAGGGCAAATCGCGATCGCGTTGCTGCCGCCCGACGCCAGCACTCCGCTGCCCATCCCCGTGGCCGCGGCCGTCATCGAAGTGCACGAGGGCGTGGAGTACATCAACGCAGTGATCCAGACCGCAATGCCGCTGCTGTTGCAGCAGCAGGGCCTCGCGGAAGGCGCGCCGTTCACACACCAAGGCGTGGAGGTGAAAGTCATTACCGCCAGCATGGTCGGCCTCTCGATCTACTACGCGGTCGACGGCAACCGCATCCTCGTCACCACGTCGAAGGCGCTCATGACGGACCTCATGGACGGCTTCCGCACCGCGCCGGCCGCCAGCTTGGCCACCGGCCCTGCGTTGAGCCAGCTCTACAAGGTTGTAGGCAAATCGCCCGAGTTCATCGTGATGGTCGGCCTGGCGGGCGTGCTCAAAACGTACGAGCCGATGCTCATGGCGAGCGTGCCGCCGCAGACGCCGCAGATCATCGACGCACTGGGCCTGAGGGACATCCAGTCCATCGCACTCGCCACCGCGTTCGACGGGAAGGCGATTCGCGACGCGTTTTGCGTGGGCGCGCCGGGCGAGCGCCGGGGCATCGCCGCGCTGCTCGACATGCCCATGGGCGAGAAGGAGCTGCTGGGCCGCGTGCCGGCCGACGCGCTCTACGTGAGCGCAGCCAAGATCGAGTTGAGCGAGATGTACGACACCCTCCTGGCCATGGTGCAGCAGATCGACCCCCGCGTGCACGAGGAGTTCATGGGCCAGATCGCCCAGTTCGAAGCCCAGATCGGCGCGTCGATCAAGGGCGACATCCTCGACTCGATCGGCGACGAATTGGCGATCTACTACCGCTTCCCGACCGAGTTGGCCCTCATGTTCAAGGTCGAGAGGCCCGAGCCGCTGTCCGCTCTGCTCATCAAGGGCCTGGCCGCGGCCAGGCCCCCGCGCTGGAGGCGAGGCCAGACCGAACCGCTGGCGATCGTGTTCAACGGCTCCACGATCCACTACGCGCCGGTGCGAGTGGAGGACGTGGTGCTGTGGCCGTCGTTCGCGATGAAAGATGGGGTGTGCGTCGTCGCGCTGAACCCCCAAACGATCAAGTCCGTGCTCGCGCGCGAGCAGACCGAAAGCATCGCGGGCAACCCGAAGTTCAAGCAGGCCATGGCCAAGGTGGCGCGGCCGAACGTGTCCGTGGAGTTCACGGACATGGAGCGCCTCATCGAGCCGGCGTACGACGTGCTCGCGCTCGTGCTCCAGTTCATGTCGAACGAGCGGGATCTGCGCGAGTTGCAGCGCGAGCTGGGACTCGACTTCGGCAAGCTGCCCTCCAAGGAGGCGATCGCGCGGCACATGTTCCCCCTCGTGCAGTCCTACTCGGTGGACGCGGAGGGCTTCGTGGTCCAGACCCACGGACCCGTCGGCGGGCAGCTCCTATCCTTCGGCGGCGGCCTGTTCGGCAGCCTGCTTGGCGGCGCCCGGACCACAAGCCGCGCCCGCGTGGCCGCGCGGGGTGCCGGTTCGGTGCAAAACTTGAAGAACCTCGGCCTGGCCGTGGCCATGTACGCCGCGGACCACAACGACGAGTTTCCTGCCCGCGGCCGGTTCGCGCAGGCGCTCATGCCCTACGTCGAGCAGGACAAGGACGTGTTCTACCACCCGCGCAACCGGCGCAAGCCGCGGGGCCAGTTCCCCAACAACATCGACTACCAGTTCTCCAGCAAGCTCCCAGACACGCTCGGCCAGGTGCAGAACCCCTCGCAGACGCCGCTCGCGTGGGAGAAACAGTCCTTCCGCGGCGGCCTGCGCGCCGTGCTGTTCTGCGACGGCCACGTGGAGAGCCTCCGGGGCCCGCGGCTGCGGGAGTTGGGCATCGCGGGCGGGGCTCGCCGCTAGGAGGCAAGAGGTTGCTGTTCGGAATTCCGTCCGCCGTACGGCGCAACGGCGCGAACTTAAGCCCGGCGTCCCGTAGGGACGACCGAAAGTAGCCCAGCGCTTCAGCGCTGGGAATTGCGCCGTCTGCGGCAAGTTGCCAGTCCCGTGGGACGGCCGAATCCGCCGTACGGCGTCAGCTACATCATGCGCTCGCGGCCGCGCTCGTAAGAGCCGCCGCCGCAAACCCGCCACTCCTCCGCGGTGACTTCGCCGTCACCATACCCGCAAACCTGGACCGTGGAGTGGATGCGCTCGTAGAGCAGGTTGAGGAACTCGCGCGCGGGCAGGCTCGTGCCGGGTTGGAGGCCGAGCTTCTGGAACACGTCGAGATCCTTCTTGTAGTCGCGGATCAGGCCGCCGGCGTGCACGCAGCGGCCGTTGGCCGGGTGGAACCCGTCGCAGCAATCGCACGCGGAGCACTGGCCCTCCACGAGCACGACCTCCACGTCGGGCTCGCGGCGGATGCGTTGGTAGATCTCCTGGATGGTGTCGTTGGGCCGGGGCTCGTCGCCGCTGTTGCCGCCTAGCCAGCAGGTCATGCACATGAAGTGATGGGGCCGCACGTAGAGCTTGTCCCCGCTCGCGACGGCCGCGGCGGAGCGCTCGCGGTATGCCGCGCGCTCGTCGTCGCTGCGGCAATAGACGATCTCGCGCCAGCCCTTCTCGCGCACGCTCTCATACACGCCCTGCTTCGCTATGGGGCAGCCCTCCCACCCGGGCGTGTCATGTGCGCACAGGCCGTCGAGCGTCTCGATGCGCTTGAAAAGCAACTCGAAGAGCCATCGCGCGCGGCGCGTGTCCCCGGGGCACAGGCCGAGCCGCTGGAGCACGTCGAGGTCGCGCTTGCGATCGAGCGCGGTGTCGGCCAATTCTTGCTCCTGCTCCGGCGTGAGCGCGGTGTAGTGCGGCACGCGGTCCGCGTCGGACGTGAGCCGGATCGCGGCCGTCGGGTCGTGGGCGAGTGGGTCGAGCACTTCGCGTGCGCGCGCGGCGTCGATGAGCGGGCATGCCGCGCCGGCCTTGCGGCACACGAGCCCCACGAGTTGCCGGGCGTCGAGGGTGATGGCCGGGTTGCACAAGCCGTCATTCATGAGTGTCATGGCTTTGCCTTTCCATGTTTCGGGTTGATGCCAGGCCGACAAGCGTAGCCTTGCCGCGCACGCGGATCAAGGCAAGAGTTTCCCCTCGGAGGTTTACTGACCTGAGCGGCCCATGCCGTGGGCTCGTAGTAGGGCGATTTATCGCCCGTTGCTTCAGGCGCACAGACGGGCGATAAATCGCCCTACTACGAACAGATCGGCTCATCCGTTCCGCCTGTGTGCACGTTGCAGTCGTCACAATCTTCCGGCCGTACCGACCTTCGGATGGGATCCTTGCGTATTCTGAGAAAACTCGCGCCGGTCAAGGGCGTTGACACGTGGCGGCGGCAGCCCGATACTATGCCTTCGCTTCGACTCGTGGCATTGTGCACACTTGCGCCAGCGGGCCATCCTCGCCATGCGAAACCGAGCCGCCTACTTCCTGCCTGTCCTCGAGTACATGGGCGCCCTGTTCTGGGTCTTCGGGTTTGTGATGCTGACGCCGCTGGTCGTGCTGGCGATTGACGAGGCTGGCGGCCAGAGAGAGGTCTCTCCGCTCTGCTACCTGGTTCCGGCCGCGATTTACTTGGCGCTGGGGGCTGCGCTCAATCGCCGCCTCGCGTTCAAGCCCTTGGACACGCGGCGCTCGATGCTGCTGTGCGGCCTCGCGTGGATCGTGGTGTCCGCGGTCGCGGCGATTCCGTTCTGCATGGGCATCGGAGCGAGCTACCTGGACGCGTACTTCGAGTCCGTCAGCGGGTTCACGACCACGGGCATCACCATGTTCCAGGGGCTCGACACCATGCCGAGGAGCATCCTCTTCTGGCGCTCGCTCATGCAGTGGCTCGGGGGCCTGGGTATCCTCACCTTCTTCCTCGCGCTCGTCACCGGCACGGGCTCCGCGCAAGCGCTCTACACGGCCGAGAGCCACAAGATCGCGTCCAAGCGGCCCGCGCCCGGTCTGTGGCACACCCTGCGCATCCTCTGGGCCATCTACGCGGGCATGACCGCGCTCGTCGGTGTGCTGCTCATGCTGGAGGGCATGAGCCTGTACGACGCGATCAACCACTCCCTCACTGCGCTCTCCACCGGCGGCTACTCGCCGTACGACGCGAGCATCGACCACTACCGGCAGGCCGGCTTCGCACACTACCGCGCGATCGAGTACACCCTCACCTTTGGCATGCTGCTCGGCGGCACGAACTTCTTCATCCACTACCGCCTCTGCACTGGCGAGTTGCGGTCGCTGTGGGACAACTTCGAGGTGCGCCTCTGGTGGGCGATCCTCGTCGTCTCCACCGGCCTCGTCATGCTCGACCACGGGCTCGCGAGCGGGTTCGGCCAGGTGGAGGAGACGTTCCGTTACGCGTCGTTCCAAGTCGTGGCCATCGCGACCACGACCGGTTTCGGGACCAAGGACATCGCGGCGCCGTACTTTCCGGCGCTGTCGAAGCAACTCTTCCTCATCCTCATGGTCATCGGCGGGTGTGTGGGCTCCACCGGCGGCGGGTTCAAGGTGCTGCGCATCGGCATTTTGTGGAAGATGATGACGCGGCAGATTCGCCGCGTCATGTACGGCCGGGCCGCGGTCATCCCGGTGCTGGCCGACGGCGAGATCATCGCGGTGGAAGAGATTCGGCGCATTGCCGGGCTCTTCTTCGCGTGGATTCTCCTCCTCGCGTTCGGCGCCGGGGCCACGGCCCTGCTGTCCAACCTCGACCCCTTGGCTTCGGCCTCGGGCATGTTCTCGGCCCTCGGCAACATCGGCCCGTGCTACATCTCCGTGGCCGACATGGGCCGACTGCACCCAATTACGAAAATCGTCTACATCGTGGGTATGCTCGCGGGACGGCTGGAGATTCTGCCGATCCTGCTGCTGTTCAGCCCGCGGACTTGGAGGTGAGCCATGTACGTCGTCATTGCCGGCGGAGGAGTGCTGGGGCTGTCCCTGGCGAGGAAGCTGATCGAGAATCGGCACGACGTGGTCGTGGTCGAGCGCGACCAGGCCGCGTGCGAGGCCATTGCCGCGCGCATCGGCGCGCTCGCGATCCACGGCAACGCCACGGACATCGACATGCTCGAAGAGGCCGGCATGCGCAAGGCGGAGGTGGCCGTGGCCGCGACTCCACACGACGGCGACAACCTCGCGTTCTGCATGCTCGCCAAGAACTTCGGCGTGCCGCGGCTCTTTGCGCGCATGCTCAACCCGCGCTACGAGGGGGCGTACGAGGTCGCGGGGGTGGAGCGGTGCGTGAACGTGAGCCAGCTCTGGGTCGGCCAGCTCGTGCTCGAAATCGAGCAGCCCACGCTGCGCCAAGTCGCCACGTTCGGCCGCGGCAAGGCGGCCATCGTCGTGGCCACGCTGCCCAAGAACGCGCTCGTGCACGGCATGAGCGTGAAGGACGTCGCGCAAGACGATGGCTTTCCGCAGGACTGTGTCATCGCCGGCATTTTCCGCCCGGTCACGGAGGACTTCTTCTTCCCCCGCGGCAGCATCGAGTTGCTCTCCGGCGACCAGGTGTTCCTCGCCGCGGATACGGACACGATGCGCAAGGCCGCGGCGTTCTTGCAGAGGGTCAAGTAGGGGCCACCGCCAGGAACGCGATGCGGAAGTTCGCCGGACGGCGCAATGGTGCGCAGATAAGCCTGCCGGCCCGTAGGGACGACCGAGAATCGCCCAGCGCTTTAGCGCTGGGAGTGGTGCCGTCCACGGCAAAAGGCCAGTCCCGTAGGGACGGCTGAACCGCGGCGAATCGCTCATCTGTGGCCGTTTTCAGCATTCAGCCGTCCCTACGGGACTGGTGAACTCTTAGCGATCCGCGTTCCCAGCACTGAAGTGGTGGGCTAGTCTCAAGTGTCCCTATGGGACAACAGAATCGCTTAAACAAGGCGGGCTTTGCCCACAACCGAAACGAACCGCGCGGCGCGCCCTTTTGGAGTGCGCCGGCAGAGTCCCGCATGTGCGGGACGGCGACGGCGCTTTGGCTTCCGAGCGTCGCCGGTGTACGAGGTTACGTTGGCGTGCGTGAGCCAAAGCGAGGTCGCCGCTTCGCTCTGCCCCCCGCACTCCATAGGGCCTCGCCGCGGCCCGTACACCGCAAGTCGAATGTCCGTCACACCTCGTCTCGATCGCCCCCTGTGCAGAGAGCCGACGCAACTTCTTGTTTTTCATACCAGCTCCGAATGGCTAAGGCACTACGCTTTCTCGCAGACTTCGCTGCGAAAAAGGGGCGGCTGCGCTGCCGTCGGGCCGCTTGTAGTAGGGCGATTTATCGCCCGTCTGCCTCGTGAGAGCAAGGACGTTCGACGGGCAATGAATTGCCC
>JAJRTI010000178.1 GCA_024278415.1 Planctomycetota bacterium
CTGCGTGAACCACGTTTTCTTCGGGCCTCCGATGTAGGCGTAGAGCGGCGCGAGGAGTTCGGGCATCACCTTGCCGCGGCGCGTGGGCTGCAAGTACTCCTTCTCCTGGGGTCGGCCCAAGTCGAAGAGCGTGCGGATTTCGCCGCCGCCACCTTTGGCGTACTGCCACACGTCAGCCGAGAACCCGGGCCGCTGCAAGTTCGCCCAATCGGTGTCGAGCGGCACGCTGGGCGGCACTTCGCGGAAGACGCTGTTCGGCCGGCGCTTGATCAAGCGGCGCCAGGTGTTCTCCCAGGCGTTGACGCCGCCCGAGATGCCCCAGGTACGCCAGGCGGGCAGGAGGACTTCGTAGTACGCGGAGGAGCACTCGTCGAGAATCGGCGGGTAGTTGAAGCAGAAGTAGCCGTAGGACGACCGCCATTTCCGGCCCTTCTGGTCCCAGGCCCAATCGCAGTAGTCCACGTAGTCGTACTCTTCGAGTTCGTAGCTGCGCTCGCCCAGGAGGATGGCGCCGTATTCGGTCATGACCGGTTCGTTGGACCACCAATTCGTCGGGTCGCGCATCTGGAAGTCGCCGGGGTAAGGCGTGGCCTGCTCGGCCATGAACAGGGGCTTGTCCGCGCGCTGCGCCCAGACGCGGAGCCATTCGCGGAGGTCCTGAAGTTCGGGCCAGCCCAGGTAGTTGTTCAGGGTGTAGATCGCGCCGGTCTTGCCGCAGGCGTGGTTGTACGTCGGCCGCGTAGCGTCCAGGGAATTGACGAACGCGTTCGACTTCAGCATTGCAGCCTCCTTCACCGCGGAGGCCGACCCGGGCTTGAAGGGCATCTTCCCGTCCAGAACCAGCGGGTTCTGGTCCTGCTTGTAGCAGTTCAGATTCATGTTCATGCGCCAGAGGACGAGGGACGGATGGTTCCAGTCCTTCCGAACGCGCTTGCGTACGATCTCGGTCCACTTGGCCCAGACCTCGGGCCGGTCGATGCGCCGGTAGAGCGAATGGCCGATCCCCAACGGGCTGACCGCGGCCAGCATGCCCATCTCGTCGCAGACCTCGAGCAGGTGGCTCGCAGCCTCGGGCTTGCCCGGCCGGTCGGTCTCGCCCAGGTATACGAAGTTGTAACCCGCGGCTTGCGCGCGCTTGATCCAGTGCCGCATGGCTTCATCCGACGCCCAGTTTCCCTTGAACGCGTAGTACGAACTCGGAACAAGATTCAGCTTCACGCCGTTCAGGTAGAAAAACTTGCCGCGAATCTCGAACTCGCGGAAGCCGAAGCGCTCCGGCAGTGACTCGTCGATCACACGCCCGTCCTGAAGCAGCGACACGGTCATCGTGTAGAGCTTTGGCTTGCCCACGTCCCAGAGTTCGGCGCCCGTCCACTTGCCGGAGCAGGTGGCCTTCTCCGCGTTCTCGCGGACGTCTGCCTCGAGAGTCTTCACAATCGTAGCGCCGTCGCGGACCTCGCAGCGCAGCGTGAGGCCCTTCGGGATGGTGCCCGCGTCCGGCGGACGCAGTTCAGTCGTGACCTCCAGCTCGCCCCTCTTCACCGAGGTCCGAATCTTGCTCCGGCCAAGGCGAACCCGAGCGCCCTTCGGCTCCGAAGCCAGGAACACGTCCCCTGCCATGCCGATGAGCAGCAACTTTGCTTTCCAGGACTTGCTCGGGCGGGTAAGCAAGTTCGGCAACACGATCCAGCTATCCCGGCCCTGGACCAGGACGGATAGCTTCAGCGTCTTTCCGGGCCGCGCGTATTTCGTGATGTCAACGTCGCCGCCCATGAAGCCGAGGACACCCGCGTCTACGCCGTCGCAGTACACCCGGGCGTCCGTGGAGACCCGGTCGAAGCGGGCCAGAATCCGCCGGCCGGCCCAGTCTTTAGGGACCTCGACCGTGCGCTCATACCACCCGAAGCGAAGGTTGCCGGCCTTTGTCCGCGCGGGGTCCTGCGCATGCCAGTAGACTCGGCCGGTCCACGAGCCCGGCACCTTCGCGAAGCCCCATCTGTCGTCCGTCGGCGGTGTGATGCCCGGCGCAACAGGACGGTCGACCTTCACGATCCGCAGGTTGTCGATCCAGACCGTGCCCTTGCAGCCCGACGAGGAGCCGTGGTTGCGCAGAATCAGGATCTTCAGCTTAGACGTCCCAGAAGGCACGATGAATTCGCATTCGACAGTCTGCCACTTTCCGGTACTGCGGAACGCACCGGAGCGGGTGGTGTAGATTTTGTAGTCCCGTGCGTCTTGGATCTCGACATGCAGCTTGCCTCTCTCCATCTCGCTCCACATGTCCGCGCGCAGCACGAGCTTGACACCGGTGGGGATCCCCTCGACAAAACGCGTGAGATGATAGAAATTGGTTGCTTTCGGGATGTCGAGTTCGACCTTCATGCTCGAACGGCCGGCCGTCTTCCGGGCGGTGTCAGCCGTCACGCGCATCGTGCCGCCGGGAATCTTGCCAACGTCCCAATTCTGTAGGCTCGCCTCTCCGAGGTCCTCCTTGTAGAACGTGTCCGTGACCTCGACTTTCCTCAGCCGCGGCTCCGACCGGAATCGCCACAAGCCGTTCATGCAAATCTCGCCGCGTTGGGACGACGACCGCTGCCACGCCTTTGCCGCGCTCCATTCGGGGTACGCACCTTCAGGCAGCGGAGGTTCCGTCTGCGCCGCGGCCACGGCAATGCCGGCGAAGATAGTGGCAAGGATCGATAGCGTGTGGCAGACGGTTCTCATGTTCGACTCCTGGGTGTTGTGGAGAGAGGTTTCACAGAACGGGTTCTTCGTCTCGAGCGGCAGGTCACTCCACAAACGTAACCACGCCGAA
>JAJRTI010000179.1 GCA_024278415.1 Planctomycetota bacterium
GCCCACGGGGGGGATACGCTTGCCGTCCCGCTCCGCGAACCAATCGGGATGTTTGTCGTAGAGCGACGCCGGGATAGGCCCGCGCCAGTTGTGGCGGTGGCTGAGGGACATGCTCTCGCCGATCTTGTTGCGCAGGAACCAGCGCTTCACCTCGCGCCTGCCTTGCTGCGTGTAGGGCAGCCGCCGGCGCGGGAAGTCCGGCGCGTCGGAGAAGTCGATGTCCGGCACGACGAGCGACTCGGTCTGCGGCACGGACTCGCCATCATCGCCGGGGATGAGCCAACGGATGCCGAGGTACTTTTCGAGGAACGCGTACGCGCCGAAGAGCGTGCCGCGGCTGAACCCGCCCAGGGGTGTCTGCTCGCCGTCCGGCGTGTCCGGGCCAAAGATGTAGACGTTGCCGCCCTTGGCCACGATGCGGAACGCCTCCAGTGGCATGCCTTCGGCCGACAGCCCCGCGGCCCGCGCGGCTGCGTTGTCTCCCAAGCAGATCATGCGCGGGGCCGGCTTGTTGGCGATTGGCAGGTCCGCTCCAGTGGCTTTCTTGATGTAACGCTGGAGTTCGTTCGCGGCCTGCTTCACCGATGATGGCGCGGCGGGGTCAGTATAGATCGCATACGCGCTGCGGCCGCCAACAATGATCGGCGCGTTCGCGGCCGCGCACATGTGCGCGAGGCCAATCACAAGAGCAAGTGGGAGGAATCGCATCGTTCAGCTCCTGGGCATTCCCGCGGTGTTCGCTACGAGAAAGAGGCGGCTGCGTCGCCGTCAGGCTGTTCGTAGTAGGGCGATTTATCGCCCGTCTCCCCAGGGGGGCCGACGGGCGATAAATCGCCCTACTACAAGCCTCGTCGTCTCGCGCCGCACACATTGACAAGAGGTTGTTGTTCCGGCCGCGATAAGCGCCTTGAGGTACGCAGGCGCTACCCATTCGCAAAGATCAACCGGTTGCGCTTCGCGCAGGGCAGCGTCACCTTCTCGCCGGAGATGCCGCTTTCGATCATGCCGAACGCGAGTTCGTTGACTGGGAGGTACTGGTCGGGGCCGCAATCGGGCATGGAGCCGTTGTCGAGGTAGTCGGCGATCTGCTCGTACGCGACGAGGAATGGGCTCGCGTTCTCCGGGAGCCCCAGCGCGTCTTGAGGGATTTCCTTCTTGTCCGCGTCCCACGCCTTGGGCACGCCGTAGAAGGGCACGAACGCGCGGCCTTCGCTGCCGAACACGTCCACGCAGAACGACCCGCTGGGGCCCTGGTGGCCGACGTGGTGGCCGACCACGCCGCTGGCGAAATGGATGAGCGCCGCGCGCACGACCGGCTCGGCCTCGTAGCCTTCCGCGGCTTCGCGGTCGCCGGGCACGGTGATCGCGGTGACCGCGGCGGGATCGTACCCCGCGAACTGGCAGATCATGTCCGTCTGGTGCACCGAAAAGGAGAGGATGCCGCCGGAGCACCAGCCCACGACCGATTGCACTTCGCCGATGAGCCCGTCCTGGATGCGCTTGGCCATGTGAAGGCAGTGGGGGCCCCAGTGCCGGCTGTGGGACACGACGACGAGCACGCGCTTGGCCGTCGCGGCCGCGTGGATGTTGTCCACCTCCTGGAGCGAGCAGCCGGCCGGTTTCTCCTCGAAGACCACCCGCGGCCCGGCCTCGATCGCGGCGAGCGTGACCTCCTCATGGCTGGGGCCGCGCGTGCAGACCGAGATGATGTCGAGGTCTTCGTTGTTGAACATCGCGTCCGCGCTGTCGTAGAGCGTGGCCGGGCCGTACATGTTGTTGAAGTCCTCGCGGCGTTCCGCGTCGAGGTCTGCCGCGGCGACGACTTCGACGCGCTCGGACAGGCGCGCACCGCCGGCATGGCAGTAGGGGAGGGGCTGGTCGGGTGTGGAATACTTGTACGCGATGTTGCCGAGGCCGACGATGCCGATCTTGTACATGGGAACGCTCCTGTAGCAGTGTGAAAGACGGGGCGGCCCGGACGATAGCACATGACCCCGATTCTCAGCAAGGCCGTGAGCCAGGCCCCAGGCCGGTGTGGGCGAGATTCGCGCGGGGGCATCCCAGTTCGTGTGAGACGCGCGGGGCGTTTGTAGTAGGGTGATTTATCGCCCGTTTTTCAGCGTTGCTGACGGGCCATCAATGGGCCTACTACGAGCCCGCGGCGCCTGCCGCTCGGATCAACAGCTCTCATGGGGAGACATCTGTCTGGTGTCTCTGGCAAAGGAGAGTCGCCTTCGGTAAGATTGGCGCATTCGTCGCACGGACGGTCGCGCGGCGGCGGATGGCGGACGAGGCCGTCCGCTGCGAGTCAGTATCACTCAGGAGATGACGACATGAAGTTCTGCATGTTTTCGAAGATGCTTGCCGATCTGTCCGTGCGCGAGGCCGCGGCGGCCATGAAGAGGATCGGGTTCGACGGCGTGGACCTGGCCGTGCGGCCCAAGGGCCACGTGCTGCCGGAGGAGGTGGAGGCCGGCCTGCCCCAAGCCGCGAAGGAGATCGCGGACGAGGGCCTGGAGATCGCTCTGCTCACCACGGCCATCGAGGACGCGGACGATCCCACTGCGGAGGCCATCTTCGCGGCCGCGCAGCAATGCGGAGTCCAGCAGCTCAAGCTGGGCTACTGGAAGTACGAGGGCTTCGGCCGGCTCCAAGCGCAGATCGACGAGGTGAAGGGCAAGCTCGACGGCATTGAGAAGCTGAGCGAGAAGTATGGCGTCAAGCCCTGTATCCACGTCCACTCCGGCGACTTCATGAGCGCGCTCGCGCCGGTCGTACGCATGATGCTCGAGGGCCGCGCCCCGAAGCGCATCGGAGTGTACCTCGACCCCGGGCACATGACGCTCGAAGGCGGCCGGTCGGGATGGAAAATGGGCATCGACATCCTCGCGGATTACATCCACCTGCTCGCGGTCAAGGACTTCGCGTTCGTGCAGCAGCCGGCGAACGTGTTCGACAAGAAGGCGTGGAAGCTCGTGCATTTGCCGCTGGACACCGGCATGGTGCAGTGGCCGGGCGTGATCGAGTGCCTGCGCGCCATCGGCTTCGATGGGTGGGCCTCGCTGCACAGCGAGTATCCGAACCTGACCGCGGAGCAGACGCTTGCCCAGACGGAGGCGGACCTCGTGTACTTCAAGGGGCTGCTGTAGGCCGCTGCGCCCGCCCCGCCCGTCAACGGCTTGACTCGCGAGGAGGGCTGGCTTAGAATGTGTGGCTCCACACGCGGCGCGAGGCCGTACTCGTAGGGCCAAGGGGACTCCCTTGCCAGCCGCGTGGGTGAGTTGCCGATTACATTCCTCTTCCAGACGCACAAGGAGATGCACATGGCGATCAAAATTGGTATCAACGGTTTCGGCCGTATTGGGCGGCACGTGTTCCGGGCGATGGTCCAGCGCGGAGGATTCGAGGTCCTCGCGATCAACGACCTGGCCGACGCGAAGATGCTTGCGCACATGCTCAAGTATGACTCGGTGCACGGCAAGTTCGACGGGACCGTGGAGGCCAAGGCCGACGCGCTCGTGGTCAACGGCGTCGAGGTGAAGGTGCTGGGCGAGAGGGACCCGGCCCAACTGCCTTGGGCAGAAATGGGCGTGGAAATAGCGGTCGAGTCTACCGGCGTGTTCACCAAGCGGGCCGACTGCGCCAAGCACATTGAGGCCGGCGCGAAGAAGGTGCTGCTGTCCGCGCCGCCGAAGGATCCGCTGGACGCAACGATCGTCATGGGCGTGAACGAGGAGATGCTCAAGCCCGAGCATCAGGTCTTCTCGAACGCGTCTTGCACGACGAACTGCCTCGCTCCCATCGCGAAGGTGCTGAACGACAAATTCGGCATCGTCAAGGGTCTCATGACCACCGTGCACGCGTACACGAACGACCAGCACACGTCGGACATGATGCACAAAGATCCCCGCCGCGCCCGCGCGGCCGCGATCAACATCATCCCCACCACGACCGGCGCGGCCAAAGCCATCGGCTCGGTCATCCCCGCGCTCAAGGGCAAGCTCGACGGCATGGCCATGCGCGTGCCCGTCGTCGACGGCTCTGTGGTGGACCTCGTGGTCGAGGTCCAGGCGGAGACGAGCGTCGACGAAGTCAACGCGGCCATGAAGGCGGCGGCCGAGGGCGAACTCAAGGGCATCCTCGAGTACTGCGACGAGCCCATCGTGTCGAGCGACATCGTCGGCAACCCGGCGTCGAGCATCGTCGACGCACTCTGCACGACCGTCATCGGCAATATGGTCAAGGTCGTGTCGTGGTATGACAACGAGATGGGCTACTCGAACCGCATGTGCGATCTCATCCAACTCGCGGCGTCGATGTAGGCCACGCATGCAGACAACCCGGCGTGTCCATTGAGGATGCGCCTGTCGAATCCAACTGGGGCAGTCGCCCGGCGAGGCGGCTGCCCCAGCCCTACTATAAGGCCCACTGGAATAGCAGGATCAGAGCCATGAAACTCGGTATCCAAGACCTCGATCTGAACGGCAAGCGCGTGCTCATGCGCGTGGACTTCAACGTGCCGCTCGATGGCGACACGATCACCGACGACGCGCGCATCCGCAAAGCTGTGCCGTCCATCCAGCATGTCATCGACCATGGCGGCAAGCTTGTGCTCATGTCCCACCTGGGCCGGCCTAAGGGCCAGGTGAAGGATGATTGCCGGCTGGCCCCCTGCGCGAAACGGCTGTCGGAACTCATCGGCAAACACGTGCAGATGGCCACCGACTGCATCGGCCCGGAGGTGGAGGCCCTGGTCGAAGCCATGCAGCCCGGCGAGGTGGTGTTGCTGGAGAACCTACGCTTCCACCCGGAGGAAGAGGCCAACGATTCCGAGTTCGCCAAGGCGCTCGCGAAACTGGGCGACGTGTACGTGAGCGACGCGTTTGGTGCGGTGCACCGCGCGCACGCGTCGATCGAAGGCGTGACGCACCACCTGAAGGCCGCGGCGGGTTTCTTGTTGCAGAAGGAAATCGAATACCTGGGCGGCGCGCTGGCGGACCCGAAGCGGCCCTTCTTGACGATCCTCGGCGGGGCCAAGGTCAAGGATAAGATTCCGGTGATCGAGAATCTGCTCACAAAAGTGGACGCGTTGCTGATCGGCGGCGGCATGGCTTACACCTTCCTCAAGGCCCAAGGCGCGCGCATCGGCAGCTCCAAGTGCGACGAAGAGCACCTGGAGTTCGTCAAGGAGATGCTGGCCCGGGCCCAGACCAAGGGGGTGGACATGCTGCTGCCCGTGGACCACGTCGTCGCGGACAAGTTCAACCCCGATGGGTTCGAGCCGTGGTCGCAAGTTCAGATCACGAACGGCGTGGACATCGAAGACGGTTGGCTCGGCTTGGACATCGGCCCGCGCAGCGCGGAGCTGTTTGCGGACAAGGTGAAAGCCGCGGGCACGGTGGTCTGGAACGGGCCGGCGGGCGTATTCGAGCAAGAGGCCTATCGCGCGGGCACGCGCACGGTCGCGGACGCGCTGGCCGAGAGTGCGGCGGTGACCATCGTCGGCGGCGGCGACACGGCTGCGGCCGTGAGCATGTTTGGGCTTGAAGACAAGATGTCGCACGTATCTACCGGCGGCGGCGCGTCCCTGGAGTTGCTCGAAGGCAAGGCGCTGCCCGGCATCGAGGCGCTGAGGGACAAGTAGACGTCTCTTGCCGGATCCCCGTAGCCGAGCGCACCAGCGCTCGGGCAGAGTGGTTCGAACGCCTCGAAGGTCCGCCGTACAGCGCAATGGTGCGAACTTAAGCCCGGCGTCCCGCAGGGACGACCGAGAATAGCCCAGCGCTTCAGCGCTGGGAGTGGCTCACAGCATTCAGCCGTCCCTACGGGACTACGGGCGACTCGGCGATCCGCGTTCCCAGCACTGAAGTGCTGGGCTACTTTCACGCGCCCCTACGGGGCGCCAGATTGCTTAAGTCAGCGCTACTCCGCTGCACGGCGGACGGCTTCGCTACAGCATCATGGCCACCAGAATCATCCTCTTCAGCGCCGGCGAGACCGACTGGGACGCGGAGCGTCGCATCCAGGGCGACCTGGAGGTTCCGCTGAACGAGAAGGGCCGCGCAGAGGTGCTCGCGCAGGCGGAGGAATTGCGCGCGCTCAAGCCCAAACTTATCTACACCGCGGCGACCCAGAGCGCCAAGCAGACGGCCGACGCGCTCGGCAAAGCGCTCAAGGTGAAGGTTCGGCAGCAACGGGGATTGAACGCGGTGAACTTCGGCCTGTGGCAGGGGTTGCTCTTGGATGAAGTGGACAACCGGCACCCGAAGGTCTTCAAGCGGTGGATGGCCGAGCCGGCGTCGGTGGAGCCACCCGAAGGCGAGCCCTTTGCCAAAGCGCGTGCCCGCGTGGCCAAGGCCATCGAGACAATCCTCAAGCGCCACGACGGGGAGACGATTGTGCTGGTGTGCCCCAGAGCGGTGAAGACCTTTGCCCAGTCGCTGTTGTCGCGCAAGCCCGTGGCGTGGATGTGGGACGATTCAGAGCCGAACGCGGGCTGGACGGAGTTCGAGGTGGACGGGTTGTAGAAGGGGCGGGCAGGGCTCGGACGAGGTGCTATGGCCTGTCATCTCCTGTGGGCGCGGTTTCCCTCTCTGCCGGTGCTCGCTTGATAAGACGGTCCCCGAAGTTCTTCTGGCATTCCATGTAGTGTGCGACCTGTGCTTTTAGTGCCTTAAGCATTCGTAACCGCGACGAAAAACAAGATGTTGCTTGCCCGGAGCGGACGGCCTTCGCCGTCCGTAACATTTCAGCCAAGTGCAACCGGGATAGCGCCCCCGCCGACCCCGCGTCGGCGGAGCGACGGATTGTGCAACAAGGCGGGCTGCGCCCCCAACCCAAGGCTTCTGGCTGTCATGGATCAGAGGCAAGACGTGGCGTGCAGAGCGCGGGTTCGCTGTTCCGTATTCGGATCGCGATCCGAGATGCGCAATACGCAACGTGGGTATCAAGACTCCGCAAGTCGTTCGTCGGCCTCAATGCCTTAAGAGCGACTTGCAAAACCCCAATAGGCCGAGGCCTCGCGCCTAACATCCTGCATGGCGGAGGTGTCGGACGCGGCGCGGCCGAGATGCGAGCGCGGGCGCGCTCGGCTTGTAGTGGCGACCGTCAGGGCGCCCTCTGCGCCGCTGGCGATTCGCCACCCGTGCGGAAGGCCCTCACGGGCCCACTACAAACGCGGCGTCGGCGAGATGCGAGCGCGGGCGCGCTCCGCTTGTAGTGGCGACCGTCAGGGCGCCCTCTGCGCCGCTGGCGCTTCGCCACCCGTGCGGAAGGCCCTCACGGGCCTACTACAAACGCGGCGCGGCCGAGATGCGAGCGCGGGCGCGCTCGGCTTGTAGTGGCGACCGTCAGGGCGC
>JAJRTI010000180.1 GCA_024278415.1 Planctomycetota bacterium
CTGCCACACGGCCTCGTACGTGAGCGTGCCGCTGCGGGACACGACTCCTACACCGCCGGGCCGATGGATGTCGCCGGGCATGATGCCCAGCTTGCACTCCCCGGGCGTGATGATGCCGGGGCAGTTGGGTCCGATGAGCCGCACGTGCCGCTCTTGCGCATAGTGCCGCGCGCGGGCGGCTTGGAGCGCGGGGATGCCCTCCGTGATGCACACGACCAAGTGTACGCCCGCGTCCGCGGCCTCCATGATCGCGTCCGCGGCGAACGCGGCCGGCACGAAGATGATCGACGCGTTGGCGCCGGTCTCCCGCGCCGCGGCGTCCACCGTGTCGAACACGGGCACGCCCTCCACGTCGGAGCCGCCCTTGCCGGGCGTCACGCCCGCGACGACTTGCGTGCCGTACTCGCGCATGAGCTTGGCGTGGAACGCGCCCGCTTGGCCCGTGATGCCCTGGACGACGACTCGCGTGGATGAATCGATAAGAATGCTCATGATGTGGCCAACTCCACGGCCTTCTCCGCGGCCACCTGGAGTCGCTCGGCGGGGACGAGATCCACTCCCGAATCTGCCAGCATGCGCCGGCCCTTGGCCGCGTTCGTGCCCTCGAGGCGTACCACGAGCGGCACGGCCAGTTCGATTTGCTTGAGCGCGGCCAGAATGCCCTCGGCGATGAGGTCGCAGCGTACGATGCCGCCGAAGATGTTGACGAGGATGGCTTTCACGTGCGGATCGGAGCAGATCAAGCGGAACGCGGCGCCCACCCTCTCGACGGTCGCGTTGCCGCCCACGTCGAGGAAGTTCGCCGGCTCGCCGCCGTGGAGGCGAATGAGGTCCATGGTCGCCATGGCGAGCCCCGCGCCGTTGACCATGCAGCCGATGTTGCCGTCGAGGCCCACGTAGCTCAGGTCGTGCCGCTCGGCCTCGACTTCGCGCGGATCCTCTTGCGAAGCGTCACGCAGGTTCGCGAGGTCCGGGTGCAGCGCGAGCGCACTGTCGTCGAAGCTCATCTTCACGTCCGCGGCCACGAGCCGGCCGTCGGCGCACAGGGCAAGCGGGTTCAACTCGATGAGCGAGCAATCGCACGCGACGAACGCGTCTGCAAGCGCCACGATCAGGCTGCTCATGGGGCGCATGAGCGCGCGGTCGAGGTCCATGCCGGAAACGAGCTTCCGCGCTTGGAACGCCGCGATCCCGAGCGTGGTGTCGCCGAGTTCGCGGTGGATGGCCTCCGGCTTGTTGCGGCTGACTTCCTCAATGTCCATGCCACCGCGCGCCGACGCGATCACGAGCGGCGCGCCGGCCGTGCGATCGAGCGAGATGCTGACGTAGTACTCCGCGGCCACGTCGAGCGATTCTTCCACGAGCACTTGGTGCACTGGTTTGCCGGCCGGGCCGGTCTGTTGGGTCACGAGCGTGCTGCCAATGAGCCGGCGCGCCGCGGCCTCGGCCTCTTGCCGCGACTGCACCGGCACGATGCCTCCCGCCTTGCCCCGGCCGCCGGCGTGCACTTGGGCCTTCACGACCGCGGCCGCCCGGTGCAACTCCTGGAACGCGGCGCCCGCTTGTTCCGGGCTCGCCGCAACTCGCCCTGCCGGGACAGGAACGCCTCGCCCAGCAAGCAGAGCCTTGGCTTGGTTTTCGTGGATATACATGGCCGAGAAGCGAGGATTATCCGATTGCTGGCAGTAGTGCTATATTTGACAGTACGAAGTATATCACCGCGTCTCCGACCTGTATACCAACCCCAATCGAACGGGCCGCAAGGAGGTTCGCCATGGCCGAGACAGGCAAAGGACTAGAAGGCGCCATCGCCGCGGACTCGTCGATCTGCAAGGTCGACGGCGAAGCGGCGACGCTCACGTATCGTGGGTACTCGATCGAGGATCTGGCCGAGCACTGCTGCTTCGAGGAGGTCGCGTACCTCCTCTGGGTCGGCGAGTTGCCCAATCCGAAGCAGTTGGATGAGACTCGGCGCACCCTCGCGTCACACCGGCCGCTGTCGGAACTCATGCGCCACATCATGTCCGAGTTGCCGGCGTCCGCGCCGCCCATGTCGCTGCTGCGCACGTGCGTGTCGGTCATGGGCCTCAGCGACCCCCGCGCGGAGAGCCCGGAGCCGCACGCGAACTTGGACATGGTGCAGGAGATGGCCGCACAGATCGCGAGCGTGGTCGCGTCGATTCATCGCATCCGCCGGGGGCTCGACCCCGTACGCCCGGAGCCCGGCCTCTCACACGCGGGCAACTTCCTGTACATGCTCAATGGCAAGATGCCAGACGAGCTGTCGGAGCGCGTGTTCGACGTGTGCCTCACGCTGCACGCGGACCACGGCTTCAATGCGTCCACGTTCGCCGGCCGCGTGATCGCCGCGACGCTGTCGGACGTGTACTCCGCGGTCACGGGCGCGATCGGCGCGCTGCGGGGGCCGCTGCACGGCGGAGCGAACCAGCGCGTGATGTGGATGCTTCAGGAGATCGGCGATGTGTCGAATGCCGCAGACTACGCGAAGCGGTTGCTTGCCGAGAAGAAGAAGGTCATGGGCTTCGGCCACCGCGTGTATCGCAGCGGCGACCCGCGGGCGGCGATCCTGCGGCAGTGGTGCCGCGATCTGGGCGAGAAGCTGGGCCAGCCGCAATGGGCCGGCATCTCCGAAGTGTTGGAGAAGGTGATGCTCGAAGAGAAGGGCTTGAAGCCGAACGTGGATTTCTATTCCGCAAGCGTGTACCACATGCTCGATATCCCCACCGACCTCTTCACGCCCATCTTCGCGATGGCCCGTTGTATCGGGTGGACGGCCCACGTCATCGAGCAATACGACAACAACCGCCTCATCCGGCCGCTGTGCAACTACACAGGAGCAACGGGCCGGGCGGTTGCGGCTTTGCGGACAGGCCCACACGCCACAGGGCGCGTCCGCTCAACATAGGAGTCTGCACCCATGGACGTGACGATCTGCAACCCGCTCCTTCGCACTCCACTCGCGCTCATCATCGACGACTCGTGCCCGTGCATCAACAAGGCGTACTACTGGATCAAGCAGCGCCACGAGTGGAGACTGCGCAACCGCGTCACCACGGCCCCCGCCGGCTGGGAACGGCACGCGGACAAGCTCGGCGAGATGCCGCAGACGATCCCCGCCGACTTCGCCAAGGAATGGGGTGAATGGTGCGGCGAGAATGGGCTGAAGGGCAAGTTCAGCCTCATCCCCTTCCCCGCCGGAGTGGGCCGAATCGACCAAGGCTCCGACTTGCTGCCCGAGCCGGAGCTGGCCAACTGGCTCGATGCCGCGCGGGAGGCCATCCAGCCCAACTTCGACCTCACGCCGGAGATGCTCACGCACACGCACGTGGTCGACCTCGACACGTGGACGCCCACCGAGGAGTGGGAGCAGGGCGAGTGGGTCGATCCGCCGGTGGATCGGCTGCCGGACTACATCGCGGCCGCGATGCAGATCCTGCGCAACGTGGGCATCGAGTGCGAGGGCGTCACGAGCCCCGGCGCGTTCGGCAGCCGCCAGGAGGACGCGTACTCACGCGCGATCCTCGATGCCGCAATGCGCGTCAATGGCGTGCACCGGCCGTTTTACTTCCTCCATATGACCCAGGACGAATTGCCGACCGTGCCGATCCATCACGTGCGCCGGGACGAAGGCGCCGCGGTCGCAAGCATCGTCGGGTGCGCGGGCGACTGGTTCGGCGCGACCGGCTACGACACGAGCGACGCGGATCTGTTCATCACCGAGGACCTCGCCGGCGGCCGCGTGCCGCAGGTGCTCGCCGCAGAGAGCCCCTGCATCATGGTCGGCCATTGGCCGTGCTTCTACGCGAATGGAGGCCCCGGCTTCGACGTGCTCAAGACGGTCAAGCGCCGGCTGGATGCGTACGATCCCGATGGCGCGAAGACGATCTGGATGAAGTGCAGCGAGATTGGGCGGTACTGGATGGCGCGGGAGCTGAGCGAGGTCGCGGTCGCGCAAGACGGGGGACGGGCCCCCTGCGCGTGCATCGCGATCGCGACGCACTTCCCCACGCCAAACTTCACGCTGTCACTCGATGTGCCTGCGAAGCGCGTGCAGGTCGGCGGGCACGACCTGCGCGAAGTAGGGTTGCGGCGTGACTTCGCGGCGGGCACGTTCATGGTCGAAGGCCGCGAGACGTTCGTGGCGTTCGATCTGGCTGAGGGCGCGACCGAAGTCGCGGTTCACGTGTAGCAGACTGCCTGGCAATGAGGCTGCTGCCTGCCGCCATAGCCTTCGGCCTGAGGCGCCCTGGCGGTCGCCACTACAAACGAAACAGCTCCAGCGCGTTCTCGTATGCCACCTGCGCCACGCCCTCGTCGGACGCGCCGGCCTCGCGCATGAACTTCGCCATCGACTCGGCGCCCGGCGGGAAGGGGTTGTCCGCCTCCGCCACGTTGAACATGGTGCCGTAGCTCTGAAACGGCGGGCCCACCCGCGTGGTCCAGTCCGTGCCGGCGAGGAGGCGATTCGACGGCACTTCAGCGACCGTGCGCTTGAGGCTCGGGGCGTGGAAGTCGCGGATCTCGATCCAGAAGTTGTCGGGGTATTCGGGGAAGTACGCCTGGATCGTGTCGAGGAACATGTCGGCCCACGGCACGAACTCCGGCGTGGCGCCGCACCCGATCGCGTGCGCGAGGATGTACTTCGCCTCCGGCACGCGGTTGACGCACCGCAACAGATCGCGCATGTGGTCCATGCCGTCGCACGAGCCCTCGAAGTCGCGATGCCAGTACGTGCCCAAGTGCACTTGCACCGGCACGTCGAAGTCGAGCGCGTGCCGCACAATCCGCTCCGCGTTGTCGCTGTCCATAACGTAGTTCATGGAGTACGGCAGCATCTCGCCGAGCATGACGAAGCCCCACTCGCCAAAGCACACGTCCATGCAGTGAAGCGACTCGTCGAGGAAGTTGGGGTTGACCATGCACGCACCGAAGAGTCGGCCCGGGGCCGCGGCCACGAGGTCGCGGATCATGCGGTTGCTGTCGAGCATCTGGTCCGCGTCGCTCGCGATGCGGCCGATGTATGGCCCATCGCAACTGATCACGAGCCGCAGGTCCGCGTCGCAACGGTCGAGCACGTCGAGCAAGTCATCGAGCATGCGCTCGCGCTTGGCCCCGTCGCTGCCGATGTCGCTCGCGTGGATGTGGGTGTCGATCCAGATCATATCTTTGGTCATTGGTCATTGGTCATTGGTGCGCGCCGGGGCGAGAGCGGCCCCAGACTGGGCTTCCAGCGAATTCAGAAAGACAACGGTAACATTTCAGCCAAGTGCTACAGCCATGCGCAGAAAACGTGGCTGAGCCTTTGGCCGGTCCGGGCGGGTTCGGCCTCTGGGAAGCCCAACGGGCTTCCGTAAACCAGCCCAGCCCACCACCCAGGGTAGCGGCCTGCGTCCGCAACCCTGGGCTAGAAGACAGAAGCCCGTTGGGCTTCGGGATTGCGCTTCCGTTGGTTGAAGCGTAATCCCGCAAAGGGCGTGATGTCCAAAGCCCGGCGATTGTGGCAC
>JAJRTI010000181.1 GCA_024278415.1 Planctomycetota bacterium
AAAGCTCGCGTTGTACAGAGTCGCCGCTATACGCGCCAGCTTTAGCCGGCGCTCCTCCTGCCCCCGCCTTCAGGCGGGGGGTGAGGGCTGTGGGCGACATTCGGAGCGCGCTTCAGCGCGGCTTCTTGGCATGGCGTTGGTTGAGAAGCCCTGCTAAAGCAGGCTGCAAGGATAGTTCTGCCCTGCTCGTTCCCACCAGATGAATCTGGTGGCAAGGCAGAATTGCCCGCTGAAGCGGGCATTCGTTCGTTACTTCGCGACTTGTGTGTTTTTCGCTCAGCTTTTTGTAAAGGATAAGAGATGAGAGATGAGAGATGAGAGCGGAGCCGCATCCACTCTCGTGGACGGAAGATGTATCCTCGCGGTCTCTTGGGTTGCGGGCGAAGCTCGCCTTGGCACAGAGGTCATGGTTTCTCTTCGACCGTCACCCCCGGTATCGGACGCGACAACCCCGCTCCGCCGCGCGCACGACGTGCGAGATGGAGGTCCATCACGCCGCGCCACCCTCGCCGGCGCTCAGGCGTGCCGCGGTCCATGAGGCCTTCCCAGGACGCCATCGATCGTTGCAGAGCGTCCAGTCGCGGCCGGCCGAGCCGCGGCGAGGGCACGTTATTCCGCAGCTTCACCGTGTGGGTCGCCGCGGCGATTCCGTATATCTCATTGGACCAGGACGGCGACGAGTAGAGTTCCGCCGGCTGCCAGGGGGCGAGCCCCAGGGCCGCCAGCTCGGGGAAGCGCTTCGCATCGCCGGCCGCGAAGTAGGCCTCCCGCGCGCAACGCGGCACGAACGCGGTCTCCCACGCCCAGTAATTCTCGGCGAAGATGGGAAACTCGGTCAGGACCACTTCGGGCCGCAGCAGGCGGAACAGCGCGACCAGGCGCCGGGTCAGCGGCTCAGCGCCGCGGTAGATCTGATACACGTGGTGCACGAAATGGGGCTGGCGCCGTCGCGAGCCCGTAAAGTCCTGCCAGAGCCGGATGTGCATCGCGCCGACCGACTGCGTGCCCGCGGTCCATCGTTGTTCTCGGTAGTCCATGTGCGGCTCGAAGTAGAAGCCGCTTCGGCCCAGAGACACCGTGGCCCAATCCACCGCGTCGGCCGTGGCCGCGATCAGGCTCGACCAGTTGTTCAGGTGATGGTCGTGCGGGGTAAGGTAGAGCCAGGCGGGCCGCTCCTCCGCGGCGTCCACGGTCCACGTCTTTCCTCCGTCGCCCGAAGCCAGGCGCGCGCCCCTTTCGCCCACGGCCCACACGCGATTCCGGTCGGCCGCGCGCACGCCAAACAGCCCGCCGTGAAAACCGGTCGGCTCAAGCGTCCAGCTTCGCCCGCCATCTTCCGTCCGCAGCACAACGCTGCCGATCTCTCCCACGGCCCACCCGGTCCGCCGGTCAATGAAGTACACGTCGCGGAGTCCCAGGAGGTCCGCGGTCTCGTCGTCCACTGGCAGCTTTTGGCGCCGCCAGTGCGCGCCGGCGTCGGCCGTGTGCAGAATGGTTCCATGTCCGCCGACGGCCCAGCCGTGTGCCTCATCCACGAAGCTGACCGCTCGCAGGCGTTCCCGCACGAATCCCGGCCGGCGCCAGTTGTCCGCGGTCTGCCGCTGCCACGTCTGCCCTCCGTCGCGAGTGTGAAGAATCGTTTCGTTCGCGCCCACGGCCCAGCCCCGGCGTTCGTCGACAAAGTCGATGCCGTACAGCCAATCGTTGACGCCCGTAGGCAGAGGGCCTTGCCACGTCTTGCCGGCGTCGACGGTCTTCAACACGGTCCCATACCCGCCGCAGACGTATCCGACCTTGGGGCTGACAAAGGAGAGGGCGTAGAGCCAGGGTCCCGTCCCGCGCCACTGCGTCTTCCAAGTGCGCCCGCCATCGTCCGTGGCGAGTATGATCCCCATGCCGCCGCAGATCGCGACGCGTTTGTCGCGCACCCATCCGCCCACGGCCCAACCGCGGTTTGCATCGGCGAACTGCACGCGACCGAGGTTGAACTCCGCTCCGGCATACGAGTAGGCCCCGTCCGTTTCGCGTCCACCGCCGCGCCACACCGTGCCTCTGGCGCCGGCCGCAACGAGCGTCTTGCCGCCATCGACCACGGCCAGGCCGGCCAGGCGGTCGCGCGAACGGTCGCAATCTGAGGCCAACGGGTCCGGCTCGACTTCGCCCGGCCAGACGCGCGGCACGTTCGGTTCGCCCGCACTCGCGCCCGGCTTGGCGGCCAGCCGTATCCGGCCATAGTAGCTGGGGTCTCGCGTCGTGAGATAAGGGACGGCCCAGGCGCTACGCTGCGTCGCCCCTCGCCCGCGTCCGCCGGCGCGTTCGCGGCGGAAATTGGCGAACCAAACCTCGCCGGCCGCGCCAGGCTCATGGCATGACGACCAGGGGATCGCGATCTCGACGCTCCAACCCGCGTCCCCACGCGTCACACGCTTGCGCGCGCGGGCATCCCAGTCCGCCGCGTTCGCGTCCGCCGAATACATGCCGAAGGGATCGTAGTAGCGCTGCCGCACGTCGCCGCGTGCGTTCACCAGGAGGAGGTAATAGCCGTTGTGGTAGCGGTCGGCCCCGGCGAGGCCGGGCGCCAACTGCACCTCGACAAAATCGCCCCACTTGGAGCCGCCGAAATGCTCGCGGCGGTTGAGCCAGTTGACCGCCCGATGCCCTTTCGGAAACGCGGCCGCCTCCTGCTTCGGGGTCACCACCCGCAGCGGCGTCTTGTCCGGCTCGTCGCAGTCGAATCGCACGAGCAGGGCTTCGGCCGTCTGCACGAGTCGGACCTTCGTCTGGATCGTGCTCGGCTGTCCGGTGCGGCAGTCGCGAAAAGGAGCGAGCGCCGCGGCTTGGTTCCATTCAGCTCGCGTCGGCCACTTGTCCCCGCCGGGGTCGCGCTTCAACTGCGTGACGGCTCCTTCGGGCGGGGGCGCCTCCGTGCGCTCCCACAAGGCCGGCCATTTGCCCGCGCTTGCCTCGTCGGCAGGCCGGACGCGGCGCAGGTCGCGCTCGACGCGCCGGCCGTCGCCCTCGAAGCGGAGCAGCATCGTCTTGCGCGTGCGCATCAGCGCATCCGGTTGCCCTCCGCGTGAAGGACGGTGGCGGTACACGTCGACACCCCACACGGCCCCCTTCGACAACTGCGGATCGAGCACCGGCAGCGGGATGGTGATGCGGACTCGCCACCCATCCCCATCGCGCTCGTGCTTCACCTTGGCGAGCGGGTCCCAGCATCCCCAGAACCTCCCGCCCTCGTACGGATCGAAGAAGCTGCTGTGCACCAGGCCGACCGCGTTCACCGCGACCGTGTAGAAGCTGCCTTTGAGCTGGAGTTTCCCTTCCCCGGCCGGGCCCAGTTCGCGCAGCAGCTCCGCGGGGTTGCGCTGATCGCGGACAAGGAATTCCCGGGCCAAGTATTCGCCCACGGCCAGAGGCGTGAGCCGCACGAAAACGCAGTCGTCCTCATACACGCTCCAGCTCCTCGGAGGCACGGCCCGCGCCCGCTCGATGAGTTCCGCGTCTTTGCCCTTCAGCTTTTGCCTGAGCCGATACAGGGAGTGCACGTTTCCACGCAGCACGTCCCGGTCGAAAGCATCCGTCGGCGCCGCGGCGCGGGCCAGCAACTGGCCCATCGCCGGCTCGGCGCAGACAAAGTCGAGCCGCAACGTCGTATCGTTTGCGATGAGCGAGACCCGGGTGGCGATGCTCGGCGCCGCGCCCTCGGAGTTCGACACGAAGTCGTCCGTCTCGAGTTTGGCCCGCGAGCCTCC
>JAJRTI010000182.1 GCA_024278415.1 Planctomycetota bacterium
ACCGCGTTCAGCGACGTGCCGTCCATGCCGCGGGTCGCGTGGGACGCGGCCGCGCCGGTCGTGCAAATGGTGTCCCTGCACAAGAACTACGAGCAGCCTCTGATCGCGGTGCGCCTCGCCAACCCCGGCCCCCAACCGATCCGCGCCAAGGTGTTCCTCAGCGACGCGTGGAACATGGACCCGCCGCGAGAACTGACCAAAGAGGTCGCGCTGAAGCCTGGCGGGACGGTGGCGGTGTCGCTTGTTGGGCGGGACGGCGGCCCTGAGGGCGACCATCGCACCATCATCCGCGTCGCGTCGCCGGACGGCAGCCGCACGTTCTTCTTCCGCGACTTCAAGTGGAACATGCACCGGCCCGAGGTCGTGTGGACCACGGACGCGGAGAAGCGGCAGGCGGTCGATCTGAAATTCAAGCACTATCCCTACTACCACAAGATCAAGGCCAAGATCGATCTGTCCGCGCTGAACGTGCGCGACCAGGTCGAGTCCGCGCGCATCGTCGTGCGGCCCAAGGGCAAGACGAGTGTGCTCGCGGAGCAGCGGGTCGCGTTCGACGGCAAGGACGCGGCCGAGACGATCTTCGACGTGCCGGAGCTGCCCGACGGCCAGTACGAGATCGCCGCGTTCCTCGCGGGCGGCAAGGGCGTGCCCAAGGAGCCGGTCGTGCGCGAGTTCGAGCGCAAGCATTTCGAGTGGGAGCGCAATACGCTCGGCAAGTCCGACGTCGTCGTTCCGCCGTTCACGCCGTTCAAGGTCGAAGGCAACACGGTCTCCTGCGTGCTGCGCGACCACAAGGCCGGCGACGCCGGCCTGTGGGACCAGGTCACGAGCATGGGCCGCGATCTGCTCGCCGGCCCCATGCGGTGGGAAGTCTCACTCGCGGGCAAGACGATCGACGTGAAGCCCGCGGGCATGCGCGTGCAGCAGTTCAAGCCCACAAAGGTCGTCACCTCCGCCGGCTGGCGCGCGGGCAAGCTTCAGGCGCGCGTCACGTCCGACTACGACTACGACGGCATGATGAAGGTGACGCTCTCGCTGCTGCCGTCGCAGCAGGAGGTCGACCGCGTGTCGCTCGTGGTGCCGCTGCGCAACGACATGGTGCAGTACATGCACACCTGCGGCGACGGGCTGCGGTACAACTACGCCGGCTTCGCTCCCAAAGGCGAGGGGCTCGTGTGGGACAGCAGCAAGGGCAACAAGCTCCGCATCGTCGGCACGTTTTATCCCTACGTCTACCTCGGCCGCGCGGCGCGGGGGCTTGCCTGGTTCGCGGACAACGACCGCGACTGGGTGCTCGACGACAAGACGCCGACCGTGTCCATCACCCGGCGCGGCCGCGTGGTCGAGCTGCGCGTGCACTTCGTGACCAAGCGCTTCGCTCCGACGCGGCGCCACGACATCGAGTTCGGCCTCCAGGCGACCCCTGCCAAGCCCATGCCCGCGGACTGGCGCAAGTGGCGCTGCAACAAACTGCTGCCCGGGTGCCGGCCGTTTGCCCTGCTCGGCGCAACGCTCTACTGGGGCGGCGTGAGCTACGACCTCTACCCGCGCAAGGCCGACTTCTCGATCTACGATTGGATCGCGGCCACGCGCGACACCGGCAAGGCGGACGAGTCGTTCATCGAGCCGTGGATCAAGGGCTACGGCGACAAGCCAGGCTCGAAGCAGTGGAAGCGCCACATGGCGCACATCCGCTACACCGCGCGGCACGCGGCCGCGTTCAACCGCTCGACCGGCGCGTCGCTCACGCCCTACACCAACGCCCGCGGCTTCGGCTTCCAGGCCGCGGAGTGGCCCACGTTCCAAGACGAGTGGATCAACTTCCCCTACTACAACCGCGTGCGCGAGGGCGGCGAGGGCTACGACATCACGCCCACCGAGAGCTACCGCGACTTCGCGATGTACTACTACGTCAAGATGATGAAGTGCTTCGACGGCGTGTACTGGGACAACGTGTACATGGCCGCGAACTTCGACACGGTCGCCGGCCGCGCCTGGGTCGACGAGAAGGGCCGCGTGCATCCGAGCATGGGCCTATGGGACATGCGCGAGCTGATTCGCCGGACCGCGATCCTCTACCACGAGCAGCGCGGCCAGCGCGGGGTCAACATCCCGCACATGACGAACACGAACATCGTGCCCACGCTGGCGTTCGCGACCGTGAACCTCGACTGGGAGTGGCAGTACGGCGAGCGCGACTTCCAGGACCGCTTCACTCCCGACCTGACCGTCGCCCAGACCATCGGCCGCAAGACCGGCAACGTGCCGCTGATCCTCTCCGGCGGGTTCCGCAACCGCAAGGACCCGCGCTACCCCTTCGTCATGCGCACGCGCCTGGGCGTGTGCCTCGTGCACGAGATCCGCGTCTGGTACTATGGTCCCAAGGAGGAGGTTGAGTTCCTCAAGAAGCTCCACGCGTTCGGGTACGGCGAGCCGGACTGCACGGTGTTCAACTACTGGGATGACGGCCACCCGGTCACGGTCACCGGCATCGACGCGCGCACCATCGCCATGAGCCGCAACGGCAAGGCGCTGGTGATCGTCACCGACTATGGCGCTGGCGGCGCGGCGCGCGTGCGCGTCGACGCGGCCAAGCTCGGCATCCCCGCGGACGCCAAAGCGACGGACTTCGAGTCAGGCGAGGCGGTCCCCGGCGACGCGGCCAACGGATTCGCGTTCGAGATGAAGAAGCATGACTTCAAGGCGTTGGTGATGGAGTAGATGCCTCGCCCTCGTCGAGCAATCGTTGGCTGGCCTGTCGCAGTTGGCCAAGCTTCCCATGGATGATGTCCCACACAACGGCCAAGCTCACAGCGAAGTACTCGTGGGTGAGGATGTTGCGCAGCCCGACAATCTTCTCCCATTCGATTTCCGGCGCTTGGACCTTGGCCTCATCGGGAAGCGCGCGGGCGGCCTCGCCAATGACGGCAAGTTCCTCACGACCGCATCCGCGGTCCGCTCATCCTCTGGAACGCATCGAAGTCCATGCCCGCCACGTAGCGCTCAATCTTAGCGGCTGCCTCCAGGATGTCATCAAGGTACAGCCTATAGTCCCTCGGCATACTGCACCTCGCCCAAGATGTGAGGCCGGATTCGTGGCTTGAGGGTGTCGGCCATGACCAGGTCTACCTCCCCACCCGGCAGTCGTTGGAGGTCGAACTTGAGATCCATGTAGTCGTCGAACGTGGGGTGCTCGAACTCCACGAGAATATCCACGTCGCTTCCCGCGGCCGCCTCGCCGCGCGCCAGAGAGCCAAACAACCCCAACCGCTTGGCGCGAAACCGTTTCTTGATCTCCTCGCCATGCTCGTTTAGGAGCTGTAGAACTTCCACCCGGCTCAGTTGGCGTTGCTGCGTCATCCGAATGCTCCTGACACGGCGGCGTCAAAGTACCCTGTCAGCATAGTATAACACGGCAGGAGCGGAGTCAAAAAGTATGGGTGTAGGTCTGATTGTACGTATCCCAACGCGTCGCATTCTGGAGTTTCAGTTTCGAAGTGGATTCAGGCAGGTTCACAACAAACGTCCCGGCTCTTCGCCTGCGTGCAACCCCTCGCGGACACCGCAGCCCGAAGG
>JAJRTI010000183.1 GCA_024278415.1 Planctomycetota bacterium
GCACAGGTTGTTCGGCACAGCCAAGGCCACCAGCGCGAGCAAGCCGGCCACCGCCAGCTCCGCGAGGATGCCCGACAGCAGCACCGCAACCCGGCCGCGCACGGGCAGCAGACAAATTTGCCGCAAATCGGCCACACACACAGGCAAACCATAGCGCAGGCCGAATTCGTACTTGGGCACGCGGCCCCCCCTGCCCTTCAGGGCCGCGGCACAGGCCAATTCGTGGAGCGCGGACAGGACGACCTGCCCGGCCAGAAGGATCAGTGCGCCGAGGATGTAAGAGCCGAAGACCGTCACAAACGCGACCGCCTCGGCGCCCCCGCCCTGGCTGCGGCCCAAGGAGAAAAGCAGGCCGAACGCCACCAACCCGGCCGCGGCGAGCAGCACGAGCGCGGCGATCGCAAACGGACTGCGCAGAAGCGGCGTGGCGATCCGGGTGGCCGCGGCGGGGTCCTCGCCCTGCCACAGCTTGCACCACGCGAAGCGCCTGCGGAACTGCTGGATGCGCCCCTCCGCGGTGCTTTGTTCGAGCGCCGCGGCTGCGCGTTCGTATAACGACTGCCGCGGCTCGTCGAGGAAGCCTCCGGCTTTGAGCCGGCTCAGCAGTGCGGCGATGGTGTGGGCCCCAATGGTCTTGAACTCGGCCAGATAGGCGACTTCCACGTCCCGCACCGTGTGCTGACCGTCGAGTTGGCGCCACACGAAGGCCTCCCGCTTCGACAGCGTCAGATACGCGTCGGCCTCAGGGCTGTAGAGCACCCATTGCGACTCGACTTCGTGCTCCTTGACCGTAGAGCGCCGGGTGGGTTTGCGTTGCCCCGCGTCGAGCCGCGCCGCGAGCCAGTCCCACCGCTCGGCCGCGGCTGGAGCGGCGCTTGCCAGTGCGTCGGCCACACGACGATACAGGCCAGCCCACTCTGGTTGTGCGGGATCTTGTGGCATAGTTGGGCCATCCCTCGCGGCTGCCGTAGCTGGCTCGTAGTAGGGCCATTCATGGCCCGTGGGCCGCGGCAGAAGGACGGGCGATGAATCGCCCTACTACGAACGGCCCGCGTTCTGGCGGACACGGCTGCATTCGTCACTTCGCGAGCGTCAGCACCTGGCACTTGCCGTCCGCCTTGGGCACGAGGACGGGCTTGTTGTCCACGGTGATGCGCACGGGGCCCACGCCGTCGACAAAGTCCGTGCGCCGCACGAGCAGGCGGTCGCCGAGGCGAATCGCGGACACCACGGGTGCGGGTATGGCCGGGACGTCGAACACCAGCGGTTCGCCGCGGTCGAGGAAGTCCTTGTATTCGAGAGCAGCCGCGTACACCTCGTGAAGCGGCTTGATCTCAGTGCCGGTCTGATCCTGCGGACACCAGAGGAAGAAGGTGTCGTGGCCGCGCAACAGCAGATGCCAGAGCAATTCCTTGTACCCCCGCTCCGAGAACTGGACGATGCTGTCGTCCGGCTTCATGAGCCCGAAGATGCGCTGCCAGTGCACGAATGGCACGGTCGGCACGCCGGGCCTTCGGTGTTGGGCCGCGTTCGAGCCGACCTTCAGCATGTTGTAGAACCACCGATAATCGCCGGGCTCAAAGTCATACCACTTGTACGTCCACGCCCACGGGTAGACCACGGGCATGGCCATGGTATAGCCGGTGAGGTCGAAGTCCTTGAACCAACGCCGATACTTCGCCCGCTGATCCGCTTCGTACGGCGCGCCCACCGGCAGCTTGCCGTCGCCATACTCGAAGTAGTCGTACCAGTACCGCACGCCATTGTGCGGGTAGACCGAGTAGTTGCCCATGTAACACTTAGGGAAGTACGCCTTCACCGTGTTGCAGTACACCTCGCGCTCGATCTTCGCGCGCAGCTTGCGGAGCGCGGTCTGGAACGAGCGGAAGTTGTCGATGTTCGGGATGTTCTTCCGGCAACGCACGCAGCGTTTCGAGTGCTCCCAGGCGCCGCACCATTCCTGCGGCCCGTCGATTTCCCAATCGAGGAACGTGAGGTCGATGTCGAGGCCCTCGGCCTTGTAGGCTTTCAAGTAGAACTCGAGCTGTTCCTTGATCGCGGGGTAGCGCGATTCGAGCGCGAAGGGGCAGCCCATTTTGATACGGCCGGCCGGGTGGAAAGACCTGTCGAAGAACTTCTCGCCGTTCTCGTCCACGTGCGCGGTCTCTGGGCTGCCGTTGCAAAAGCGGTACATGCAGCGGTTGGAGCTGGTGATGATCTCCAAGCCCAGCTTCTTCTGAAGCCGCGCAACGCGCAGGCAGGCTTGGAGCGTCTTGTCCCGCACCCGCGGGTTGGGGTTCCAGCCGGCGATGACGGGGATGCCGCGGGCATCGAGATCCTTGAGGATCTTCTCGGCCTCCGCGTCGTCGTCCGTGCCCACGCTCGTCACCGTCCACACGAGCAGCGGCAGCCGGTCGCCGCGGGGGTACTTGAGCGGCTGCGTGTTGTCTCTCACGACTTGTAGGAGTTCCTGCGCGGTCATGCGTCTCCTCCGGGGCGCCGCGAGTGCGGAAAGGTCGGCTATGAGGAGCGCGGCGAGCGTGACGACAAGAAACTTTCTCATAGCAAATACCCAATAAAAGCAGGCCCTTGCGCTGCCGATGGACGCCTCTCGGCAATTGGGCGAAAGCGTAATGGGTCGCGGAAAGCAAGTCAAGGGAGGATCGGGTGGCCGCTCGTAGTGCGCGCCGTCAGGGGCGGCCTCCGCAGGCGATCAAACCCACATAATGGAGCCGTAGAGTGGGCCATGCCCACCATCCCGCGTTCACGACGTTTGTGGTGCGCGCGGCACACCATCACAATTGGTGGGCATGGCCCACCCTACCTACTGGCCCCCATCGCTCCAACACGAACGGCTCGATGTGATTGCGAAAGACCTGAAGCCAGTTGAAGCCTCGAACCACGCGTTTGAAGAGGCGGATGCGCGTGGACGCGGCGAGGCGCTGCGCGATCTTGGCTGCGATGTGCTTCGCCGGCTCGTCTTTGTCGAAGTAGAGCACGTCGTCCCCCGCAAGTTCGGCCAACGTGTCGAGCCTCGAGCAGCAGATAATCGTCTTGGTCAGCGCGGCCTCCAGCACGGGCAGGCCGAAGCCCTCTTCGAGGCTGGGCAGGAAGAGCATGTCCGAGAGGAAGTAAAGCTGCCGAATCATGCGGTCGTCGAGCACGAGCGGGCTCCCGTCAGCCAGCTCCATGTCGTGCATGAAGAGCACGCGGTCCGTAATGCCCAACTGGGCGGCTAACTCGTGCATGAGGCTGTAATGCTCGTCCCCCGCGTTCTTGCCCACGTGCTGCGACGGCGGCCCGGTCACGAGCAGCACTGCGTTCGTGCCCGCGTCGACAAGCTCCTTTACAACATGGATGCCCAGTTGGATGTTCTTCTTGGGCACCACGCGCGCCGGGGTGAAGAGCACTAAGTCCCTGTCGATGAGCCCGCGGCTGCGCCACACGTGCACCAGCTCCGGGCCGATGCCAAGGAAGCTCGGCGCGTCGATGCCATCGGGGATGACCCGGATATCCCCGATGGCGACGCCGTAGATGCGCGCGAGTTCCCGCCGCCGCGTCTGGCTCAGCGTCACGTTCTCGACGCCGGGGATGGGCGTGTTGATGAGCGGCCACGGGAACGCGGCCGAGGACACGAGAGACGGATCCGCGTTGTACGCCGCGCAGGTGGGATCGTGGCACCAGTTCACCAGCACCTTGCGCCCGCGCACCTCCTGCGCGTACACGCGGAATGCGTCGACAAATGCGAAGTTCAGATCCTTCACGAGAGCGTTGTGCACGAGCACCACGTCCGCGTCGTCGAGCGCGCGGCGCAGCTCGCGCAGGATCTCATCTCGATAGGCATCGTACCCCTCCGGCCGCACGCCTCCCTTGACTTGCCCCGCAAGCTCCAGGTTGAGCGGATAGCGCGAGTCGAAGGCCTCGACGCGGCACAGCTCGACGCGCGCATCGGTCGGCCCCCCACGGGCCACGACGAGCTTGCAGCGGTACCCGTGCTCCACGAAGAGCGTGGCTTGGGCGTCGATGACCTTCTCCACTCCGCCGACCACGGGCGGCGCGGAAAAGTGCATGATCGCGATGGCGGGCTTGGAGGTAGGCATTGGGCGTTCCGCGACGGGCGCATGGCCGGCGCACCCATTGGTAGGCGATTATACATAGGGCCGGGACCGCGTATCAAGCTCACGCCATCATCCCGCCAGCGCTCCCTGCGCGGCCGCGACACCGGCGCCGGTCTCGACGGCCATGCCTTGCGCGCGCACACACGCCTCGATCGCGCCCAACACGCCAAGCAGGTCGC
>JAJRTI010000184.1 GCA_024278415.1 Planctomycetota bacterium
CCCAGGGTTGCGAGCTTCGCTCGCGAACCCTGGGCTGATATCCGGAATCCCGTTGGGATTCAGATACCCCAACACGCGGCGTTGCACGGGAGCTTTGACAGTATTCCGTACATGGCTGTTGTATTTGGCTGAAGTGTTACCGCACGAGATGGGATCGTAGATGCCTTGCGGAGGGTGGACCGCGCCGTGCGTGATGGGCCCCTTGCCCAGAAAGCGGGCTTACGGTATCCTTCCTGCCACAATCGTGCCGGCATCTAGATGGAGTTGCGTTGTGCTACGTCAATACTTGAAGAAGTCGAAAGCGACGACGCCGGACGGGCCGGTGTTAGTCGTGCAGATCATGCAGAAGATGATCTTCGACGAAGTCGCGCTCGATCGGTGCAAGCAGGAGCTGGAGGAGCTGGACCCCTCGGCCCGGTTTGTGCTCGACTTGACGACGCTGGAGCACGTGAGCAGTTCGTTCGTGGGCGCGCTGCTGCAACTGCACCGCGAGGTGCAGCGCCAGGGTGGGCGCATGGTGGTATGCGGTGTCAATCCGACGCTCCTGCACGTGATGGAGGTGCTGCGGCTGGACAAGGTGTTTGTGCTGGCGGGAAGCCTGAAGGACGCGGTGGCGGCAGGGAATGGTTGAGGCGCCGCCAGTCGCGGACACGCGCAGAACGAAACGAGGCGCATCCGTGTTCTCCACGGATGCGCCTGATGGTATTGGAGGCCGCGCTGCGGTCAGCGCTCGCCTATCTGGCGTGCTTCGTCGGCACAACCAGCAGAAGCGCCAAAGCGGCCGCGATGGTGATGTCGATGCCGGACCGTAGCGTCAGGATGCTATTGCTTCGGTACTTGCGAGCGCGCAGAATCGCCGGCTTCCGCTTTGACTTCTTGGGAAGCGAATTGCCCAGCATGTCTTTCATGGCGGACACGTCACTCTTGATCGTCTTGGCAACGGCCTGCGAGTTGACCTTCAGGGCTTCGCTCGCCTTCTTGAACTGACGCCCTGCTGCTTTGTTCAGGCTAGCGGTTATCTCCTGGACCTTCTTGGAGGCATTGCCGCTCACCTTGAGACTCATCCTGATGGGGACGAGCAGTGCAAGGCATATCACGACTGCTATGATGCGTTTCATGGCTATCCTCCTCGATTCACGTCATCCGAAAGATAGCAACATCGATGCCAAATCGGCCTGGACGTGCGTGGCTGTTTTTGGGGCACCATGCGGCACGCGGGGTGAAGCGCGAATGGAGGTTTGTTTCACGATGACACATGGACAGTCTCATGGTGGCACGCGGAGCCATTCGAGGAACTGGCGAGAATTCCGACAGATGTGGAGATAGCTCGGCAGCGGTGAGGCCGTACGGACCCAAGGGCATGGTGCTACAATTGATGGTTAAGGATTGATGGTTAAGGCACGAACCTGACACAACGGAGATCCCCATGAGCGCGATCACGGATTTGCCGGCTGACTTCCAGGCTTGTATTGATTTCCATGGACACCAGTGCCCTGGCCTTGCGCTTGGCTACCGCGCCACGCGTGCGGGCATGGCCGCGCTGGCAGCGCGGCGAGCGGAGGACGAGGAGCTGGTCGCCATTGTCGAGAACGATTCGTGCGCGGTCGACGCGGTGCAGCAGCTTGCGGGATGCACGTACGGGAAGGGCAATCTGTTCGTGCGAGACTACGGCAAGCAGGTGTACACGTTTGCGCTACGGGACAGCGGCATGGCCGTGCGGGTGGCGCTCAAGCCGGCCGCCGACCACGGGCGACAGAAGGAGATGGCGCGCGACGAGCGTACGCAGTGGCTGCTCAGCGTGCCTACGGAGGAGATCTTCGACGTGCAGCCCGTGGAGATCGACCTGCCCCAGGAGGCCCACATCCATCAGTCGATCATCTGCGAGGAGTGCGGCGAGGCCGCGATGGCGACGCGCATTCGCAAGGTAGGAGGGAGGACGCTATGTATCCCCTGTGCAGAGCGTCTCGTGTAGCCCGTTGGTCTTGCTCTGATCGCCAACAGGATCATCCCGCGGCATTTCCAGTCAGCCATTGACATGGGCCGGGATTGCAGCCCACCGCCAGTATGCCAACAAGATCCCGCACATGGCTCTTGCGCTTGAGGGCGAGCATGAGTATTCTTCACTCTCATAGACTGGGATCCCGCCGCAATCCGATCCAGAAGGAGCACGCTCGTGTCGAAACTCGCAATCAACGGCGGCCCCGCGGCCGCGAAGGACTTGTGTGTCCCGCGATGGCCACAAGTGACCGCTGAGGATAAAGTCGCGGTGCTCGAGACGCTCGAGTCCGGGACGTGGTGTTTGGGGCCCAAGGCGCGCGCGCTCGGCGCGGCCATGGCGAAGTACCATGACGCCAAGCATTGCATCGCGGTCTCCAACGGCACCACCGCGCTCCAGCTCGCGTTGCGCTCGGCCGGTGTGCATGCCGGCGACGAAGTGATCTGCCCGGCGGTCACGTTCATCGCGACCGCGAGCGCGATCGCTGAGATCGGCGCGGTTCCTATCTTTGCGGATTGCCATCCAGAGACTGCGCAGATCGACGTGAAGCACGCGGAGTCGGTCATCACCAAGCGCACGACAGCGGTCTTAGGCGTGCACTATGGGGGCTATCCGTTCGACCTCGACGCGTTCAAGAAACTGTGCAAGAGGCACAAGCTGCTGCTAATCGAGGACTGCGCGCACGCGCAAGGCTCGGAGTGGAAGGGCCGCAAGGTGGGCGCGATTGGCGATTGCTCCGGCATGTCCTTGCAGCAGAGCAAGGGCTTCGCGGTCGGAGAGGGCGGAGCCGTGATGACCGACTCGGATGCCATTTTTGAACGTGGGTGGCTGATCCACAACATCGGGCGCAGCGCGATCGAAGCTGGGGTTGGGCACCATGTGCTGTCGTCCAACTACCGCATGCACGAGGTGCAGGCCGCGCTCGGCCTGAGCGCGATCAAACGGCTGCCAAAGGAAGTCAAGCTCCGCCATCGCAACGGCGAGTGGCTGGCGGAGCAACTCGCGGCGATTGGCGGCGTAGACCCACTCAAGCGCGACAGGCGCATCACGCAGCGCGGGTATTACTTCTTCATCATCCGCTACGATGCCCGGAAGTGGAAGGGCCTACACCGGGACAGGTTCGTCGCTGCCCTGCGCGCGGAAGGCGTCGGCTGTGGCGCGGGGTACGCGGTGCCGTTGTACAAGAACACGGCGTTCGATCCGGACAAGCTCGACGAGGTGATTCCCCTGGCCAAGAAGACTCGGCCCGACTACCGCAAGCTCTGCCTGCCCGCGTCGGAGAAGTTCTGTGCCGAACAACAGATCACGCTGAGCCACCCGCACCTCATGGCCCCGCGGAGCGAGTTGAAGAAGATCGTGGCTGCGGTCGCGAAGATCAAGGAGAACGTGGACGAACTGCTGGGATAGAGCGGTTGGCGTTCCGGTTTGGAGCGGGCGACGGAAGCCGCGCTGTGGCACCTACTCTTGGACGCGCGCTCGCATCAACGTGTCCCCTGAGCCGAAGTACGCGGTCCCGTCCGCCGCAACATAGAAGCCGTGCGCCTTCTTGATGGAAGGATGCCGCGCCAGAACGCGCAGGCTGTGGTCGGAGGGATCGATGGCGAAAAGCGCGTCGTCGGCCATGCCGTAGATGAGGCCCGCCTTGCCGGCTGGATGGTCGCTGAGGTAGGGGAAGCGGAGATACTTGAGCGGCAATTCGCCGACGCGCACGACTTCGCGCTTGGCAGGATCGAGGGCAAAGTACTTGCCGTTGGCCACGCCATAGACGATGCCCGTCTTGGCGGTCACCAGCGCTGGATAGTAGCGCGCCCCCTCCACTGGTTTGCACGTCCACACGACCTCCTCGCGCTGGGTATCCCAGAGGAAAACGACCGCCTCCTTCTCCGTAGCTTTGGCGCTCGACCCGCCAGCGATTGAGGTGCCGCAGAGCAAGAGGGCGGTTCCTGGGACAGGGGCAAGCGACATGATGCTTTGGTTGTGTACGACGTTGCGCCACACCTGCACTGCGAAGTCATTGGGGTTGATTCTGACGAGTGCACCGCCGAGTCTGCCTTTCACCGGAAACGTGCCGACGTAGAGCATGCCGTCCGGACCGTCGATGATCTGCACCGGCCGCTCCTGCATGTACTTGCGCGACAGCACCGCTATGTTTCGTGGATTGCCTTTGGCCTTGGGTTTGGAGGGGTCAAAGAAGTCGATGTGCGCACCGGTGTAGCTCGTGAGGAAAAGTCCTTTCGCGTGGCCGAGCGTGTCGTAGACTTGGATGCTGCCGCCGGTGAGCCGGCCGAAGTTCTTGATCTTGCCCGTTGCGGGGTCGTAGGAGAACGTGCTGGACGGGAAACCGCCGCCGCCCCAGATCTTCCCGCCATACTCGCAACTCACGCTGTAGATCATGGTGCCGGGGCTGCGCCACTCAGTTTGGATCTCAATGTCCTTGGGAGGATTGAGACTTGTGACCGTGAGCAGGCCGGCCGGTGAGATGCGCCGCCCCACGCGGCCGCCGGCTGTCTTCTGGTCGTTGGACGGGCGCCGCGCGGCGCTTTTGCCAGTCGCAATCCCATCGGGCTTGCACAAGAACGTCGTCCCGCGGTTGCGGCCGTACACCTGGCCATCGATCCCCGTCCACACGCGCACAGTGCCTTGCTGCTTTGTCATGGCCTCAGGGAGAATCTGCTTCTTGGTGCGTGTCTGCGTGTTGTACGCCCACAGTTCGCGGTGGTGCAGGCCCGTCGGCGCGTACACGATTCCGTTGCGGTCGATCGCGGGGTGGATGACGTAGCACTGCCTCCGGTCGTCGGACATGCGGCCGAGGTTCTCAACCTGTCCCGTGCGCGTGTGGCAGCGTACGAGCCCGGCGGAGCGGTAGGTGCCGACGTAGAACCACCCGTCGTCCGCGATGAGGCTGCCGAGCCAGTACACGCTCCTCTTGTCGGGGATACCGTAGTCCGTGATTTTGCCGGAATTGACGTCGTACTTGAGAAAGCGTCCTGGCCTTCCACAGTACAGCCAGAGGTTGCCGTCCGCCCCGCGACACATTTGGATATGTGCGCGGCCATACTTGGCCAGGTTGAGCCAAGTCAGCTCGCCGGTGTCCATGCGGGCGCCCACGACGCCAATCTTGGTCGGGCTCTCGACGCGACCCCAGGCGATGCAAACTCCGTTGGCGTTTCGAGTGGCGCAGGCGATCTTGACGCCGCTCTGCTGCGCGGGGACGCCCAGCGTCTCGAAGACGTAGTCGGCCGCGGCGAGGGGGCGAACTAAGCCGCAGATGAAAACGGCGACAATGACACGGATTTGGGGCATCATGCAAGAGTCTCCCGAACAAGGTCATGACGAGTGGCCAACGGCTGCTGACGACCGGGCGGTGTCCCGCTTCTTGTGCCCCCGACAGGCCTGTCACTCCTGTCTCTGGAGCATCTCCCGCTCCCGCATGACATTCGCGTCCGCGCCGGCGGGTTGTACGCCGAAGTCGACGCAGACCTCCCCTTTGCCGCAGTTGGCGGCGATGGTCTCATCGTAGATGAAGGGGTCGCAGGCGGTGATATAGCCCAGGATGATCGCTCGCTGAGGGGCCTTCGTCAGATTCATGCCCGACACAAAGAGCAGCCGGAGGACGAAGAAATCGGTGAAGAGCCGGAAGGCCTTGGGCTTGAGGAATTCGAGTGAGAGGGAGGCCATGAGGATGACGTCGGCGAGCCGTCCGATACGCTTGCGCCGGCGACGCCAGGCTTCGAGTTTGCGCTCCATGCGGTCGAGGTTGAGGATCTCATCGATGGGCGTGTACCCGCCCTGGCCGTCGCGCACGATGAGATAGTGCTGGATGTAGAAGCACTTGCGGACCCGGAATATCGCGAGGAACGCGAAGTAGAGCTTCTGGAACTTGCGCACGCTCTCTTTGGCGATACGGCCCTTCGTCTGCTCCTCGACCATCGTCATGATGTCCTCGGGCATGAAGCAGTCTTCGTGGCCCCGCTCGCGCGCCTTGCCCAGCGGCCGGCAGCCGAGGAAGAGCGTCTCCTTCACGAAAGGATGGTCGACCGCGGTTTGGAGGATCGTAGGGATCTCGCCCTCGTTGTACCCGCGGCAGAGGGTTGCGCGTAGGTCGGTGGCCACGCCGAACTCGCCGAGGTTCCGCAGCACTTGGAGCTTGTTGTCGACGAGAGGGCGCGACCGGATATCCTGGTAGTAGCGGTCGTCCAGGCCATCGAACTGAAAGTGCACTTCGCCTAGGCCGGCGTCCACGAGTTCCTTGAGGTAGTCCTTGTCGGCGAGCTTGATGCCGTTGGTATGGACGGCGACGATGCAGTTGTGTTTGCGCAACTCGCGGATGACCTCCGGCAGGTCCTCGCGCACGGTCGGCTCGCAGCCCATGAGGTCGAGCTTGGACTTGGGGTGCTGGCGCACGAAGTCGACGAGTTTGTCGAGCGGGTAGTCGTCTTGCTTTCGGAGGTTCGCGCTCGCCAAGCAGATGGGGCAGTCGAGGTTGCAGCGGTCCGTGAGCCGAATGATGAAATCGCGTTGCGGCGTCGTGGCCGGCATCACGTCGAAGAAGAACTCGTGGAGGTCACGGAAATACGCCGCATCCCGCGACAGCCGCACCCGCTGTTCGCCGTGTTCAGGGCACGTCTTGACCAAGTAGATAGCGCCATCGACTTCGGTCACAGCCGCGTCGATCGGCGCCACGCATTCGTTACAGACGGCACGGGTTTTTCGCAGGACTTGGGGCATGGGATGGGTGAGTGCGTGTAGAGCGGATGCTGGATGTTGGTGCTGTTTCTGGCCTCTGACCTCTGACTTCTGACCTCTGACTTCTGACCTCTGGTCCCTATCCCGTCCACATCCAGCGCATCCATTCGAGTGCGCTGCGCGGGTCGAGAGCAAAGAGGCAATTGTAATCGGTGAAGCAGGTGGCCACACACGACTGGCAGGGGAGGGGGGGGATGGCTTCGAACGCGGCCTTGAACCCGACATCGAGGACATTCTTGGCCTGCACCAAGCCAACGAGCAAAGAGCAGCCATAGACGGAGCCATCGGTGTCCACGTTGCCGTAGAGCCGGCCCGCGAGGCAGGGCCTGCCGCCCGTGGGTTGGGACCGGCGCGTCTGGGCGTAGTCCGGCCAAGCGAGCATTTGCTCGAGGAAGCGCTCCGAGCAGCCCACTCGCTTGCCCGCGCGTTTGAGCGCGCGGAGCTTGCGGAACGCCGTGCGGTACTCGTCGCCACTCGGCAGCAAGTCGTCGTGGCCGCGTCCGAGCACGTCGTTGTGGTGCAAGATTTGGAAGGTGGGCACGAATCCAAGCCACTTGCCCGTGTCCACGATCCACTCGATGCAATCGAGGTTGTTACGGGTGAGGACGGTGATGGTCCAGACCTTCATGTGCGGCAAGGCCGCCTCGATGCCGGCCATGGCCTTGCGAAACGCGCCCCGGCCGCGGTTCGCGTCGTGCGCGTGCTCCGGGCCATCGAGTGCGACAACTGCGTGGTCCAGCGCATGAAGTTCGCGCAGTCGCTGCGGGAGCAGGTAGCCGTTGGTGTCGAGGGTCACGTACATCCCGCGGCTGCGCGCACGGTAGATGATGTCGCCGATATCATCCCTAAGCAATGGCTCGCCGCCCCAAATGCCCAGACGCTTTGTGCCCGCGTCGGCCATCTGTTCGATCAGGTCGGCCATCTGATCAGGCGTCAGCTCCGGCTGCTGCCGCGCGGGAATGTCGCAGTAGCGGCAGCGTGAGTTGCAGCGGTTCGTGACGGAGAGCATCACGTTCAGCGGGATGCGCTCGCGCAGGAGCTTCGCCCGAAGCGTGCCGATACCGAGGCCTATGGCGTTAGATAGATTCAATAGCGGAATGGTTGATGGTTAATGGTTGATGGTTCATGTCGGACCACGCGATTCAAGTGCGGGCTTCCTCGTAGAAATCAGCGACGCTCCGGGCCACGTGTGCAATGTCGCGGTCCGTCATGGACGGGTAGAGCGGCAGGTGGAGGATCGACTGCTTGATGTCCTCCGCGGTGGGGCAGGGCGTGCGGAATTCGGCAAAGACTGGAAGAGCGGAGCAGGCGTCCATGTAGCCCTTCGCCGTGTCGATGCCGCGGGAGCGCAGGAACGCGGCAAGTTCGTCACGCAGGGGAGCTTGGATGCTGAAGGTGACGAAGATGTGCTTCTCGCCTTCGGCCACCTCAGGGACGGTGATCTGCGGGGTTTCGGCCAATGCGCTTCGCAAAGCCATCGCGGTTCGCACGCGTGCATCGTTCAACTCGTCACAGCGGCCGATCTGCACCAGCCCGACCTCCGCCTGCGCGGGATGCGGCGCGAAGCCGTGGCGCTTCTCGCCTGCGCTCGGGCGAAGGCTCGGCCTCTCGAGGAATGCGTCGTGCACTGGGTCTATGTCGAGGAGGCTGAAGACGCGGATCGCCGGCCAGAGCGTAAAGCTGAACGGCCAGCGCCGCGTCGCCACGGCCATGCACGACGCAACCGCGCATGCCTTGGCCAGCAGGAAGCCGCCCATGGTGGGCAACTCGGCCACGCGCTGGCGAACGTGGTTGGCGATATCATCGCGGCTGGTGGTGACCATGCCGCCAACGAGCGTCGTGAGGTTCTTGGTGGCGCCAAAGGTGTAGTACGCGGCATCGCCGAAGCTGCCGCACTTGCGGCCGCCAAACTCCGATCCGACGCTCTGCGCGCAGTCCTCGATCACCGCGAGGCCATGCGCATGCGCCGCGGCCGTGACCGCATCCATGTCGCAGGGCTTGCCGTAGAGGTGGGTGGGGATGACGGCCTTCGTCTTCGGCCCGGCGACGAGGTCGAGCTGGTCAGGGTCGAGGGTGTAAGTCGCTTGGCCAACGTCAACGAACAGCGGGCGCTGGCCGCCAGCGATGATGGTGGCGGGAATGCTGTGGTACGTGAACGCGGGCACAGCGACCTCGTCGCCTTCACTGAGGCCCAGCGCCTCGAGTATCCAGGCAAGACTGAGGCGTGCGGACGGCGTCATGACCGCGTGGGCGGCGCCAATGTAGTCGGCAAAGCGGCGCTCGAACTCACCCACTGCGTTCGCATGGCGGCCTGAACGCAGGATGGCTCCGAGGCACGCACGGGCCTCGTGGCAGGCGAAGGAGGGCTGGAATCTAGGAAGTTTCTTGAGCACTATGCGACGCGGCCATGAGTCCGATCCGAGGCCATTCACGGGCGATGGGCGAGTCATGCAGTGTAGCGCGCCGTGGCCGTACGAGTCAAGCCGGGCGGCCTTTTGGCGGAGAGACGAGGAGTTTCCTTCTGCTCCGGCTGAGCGCGCTTCAGTGAGTCTTCTGGCCACCGTTCACGCTGAACTCCGCGAGCATTTGGGGAACCGCATTACTTACAAGGCGTGTAACGAGGTTTCAAGGGCTCGCTTGACTTGCTCGGGCGGCGGGGTTACATTGGCGCACTTGTGCTGTGTACCCAGGACCGATATGTGCGCGGACCGTTCGCGCCGCGGTTTTGATCACGCCCGCACAGCGCAGCACCGAAAGGACTGAGACCATGAGCCTTGTGGGCTTGCTCGAAGAAGCACTGGTAAAAGTCGGGCTTGAGAGCCTGGACAAGGATGAGTTGTTCGAGGAGATGGTGGACTTGCTCGTGCGGGCGGGGAAGATTACGGATCGCAAGCCGGTCCTTGCCGCGATCCACGTGCGCGAGGCTCAGATGACCACGGGCATCGGCAAGGGAGTGGCCGTGCCCCACGTGAAGGTCGACTGCGTGAAGGGCGTGATCGCCTGTATGGGGACCAGCGAGGATGGGATCGAGTATGACGCGATCGATGGCGAGCCCGTGCACCTGGCGTTCCTCGTTGTTTCAGACCAAGCGTCACCCGAACTCAACATCCAGACACTCGCGACGGTGGCTCGAATCCTGGGCATGCCCGGCGCCTACCGGCGCCTCTGCGAGGCCGAGTCGCCGGCCGAGGTGATCGAAGCCCTGACCGAGTTGGAGGCTGAGGAGTAAGCAGTGGACGAGGTGCTCAACTACCTGATCGAGGCCGAGCGCGACGCGTCGAAAACTGTCGCGGAAGCCGAACGTGAGGCGCAAGAGATTCGCGCCAACGCGCGCGACCAAGCGCAGAAGCTCGTTGACGACGCCAAGCACCAAGCGCATGCAGACGCGGCGCAACGCATCGCCGAGCAGAAGCAGCGCGCGGCTGAGGAGAGAGAGCAGATCCTCAAGGAGTATGACGGCGAGTTGAAAGCCTTGCGCGAGCGGGCGGCCGAAAGGCTGGACGACGCCGTGGCCCTGGCGGTTCGTGCGCTCGGCAGCTAAACTGCCCGCGGCTGGCCGATCGCCGCAGGGTGGCTGAGCCCGGCGCTGTGCCATACGAAGGCTTTGCAGAACTCTCCCCAGGCCATCCCCCCAATCAACGCTCCGAGCATGCGATGGGCTCCACGACCTCCTACGAGTATATCAACGCCAAACTTCACGCCATCCGGGGCACGATGTACGAGGGCGACCGGCTGGAGGAACTGCTGCGCGCGCAGGGGCTGCCTGAGTTGGCGCGGATGCTGTTTCCGGAGCAAGGGAGCTTCGAGGTCTCCGCACAAGAACTCGAGCGGCGACTGACGGTCGAGTATTTCGAGGATCTCCACAAGGTCTGCCGAAATCTTGGCGAGGACACAAGGGAGTTCTTCACGGGCTTTTTGCGCAAGGCGGATGTCGAGAACCTCAAGGTGGTCTACCGCGTTTGGGCCAATCGCAAGCCCGAACGGGCCCCGACGCCGGACGACGTGGAGCCGTTGCTCATCACCACGCCGGTGTCGTTGCGGGTGCCCATTGCGGATTTGCTGGGCACGGAAACGACGTCCGAGTTCATCGCGGCTATTCCCGATCGGGCCCTCGCTGCGACGCTGCTGAAGATCGCTCCCGACGGTGAATCTGCCGGAGCCCCGTCCTGGGTCGAGATCGCCCTTGACGTGGCTTACTATGAGCAACTCATGTTTCGGGCGCGGGCGCTGGGCGCGGATGACCGAGACATCGTGGATGATCTGGTCGGCATGGACGCAGATGTGTCGCTATTGTTGTGGGTCATGCGCTTGACTCGCACGTACGGTGCATCAGCGGACGACACGGTGACGCTGCTGTCGCATTTGCCCAGCAAGATCGGCCCGGCCCGCATCCGCGCTTTGTGCACGGCCGTGACGGACGAGGACCGAATCCGGGCGACGCCGATCCGCTATCGCGGCCACTTCTCGCCTGCGTCGCTGGACAATCTGTCCGAAGTCGAGCAGCGCCTGTACTCGATCATGCACAACGTTGCGCGGCGTTATTTCCGGCGCCTCACCGCGGATATCGCGGGCGTCGTCGCCTACTTTTTTCTCAAGCGCACCGAGTTCATCAATCTCATTCGCGCTGTCGAGGCGGTCCGATTCGGGCTGCCGATAGATGCCGCGCAGGCGCTTGTGCTGCCCAGCGCGGAGGAAGCGTAGCGGAGCGCCCCCATGTTGAAAGCCGCGCCCATGCGCCAAGTGGACTTGATCGTGCTCGAGCGCGACGTGGATCGCGTCACGGAATGTTTGGGCAAGCTGGGGCTGGTCGAGCCCAAGCCTGTGGACACGACCGTGACCCTGTCGCACATGGGCGTGGAATCGACGATGGCCGGCTGGGCGCAGATCGAGGCCCGTTGCGCGTCGCTGGCCGAAAACATACCGGAAGAGACGCCGCTTGCGCAGGCCGAGAGTCCGCCGTTGGCCCTGGCCGCTGCGCAAGCGCTCGTGGATGAGTGGGACACGCAATGCGGCCAGATGCGAGAGAAGCTTCGTGAGTTGACGCGAAACGAGGAACGCCTGCGCGCGGCTCGCCAGGAGTTGGCCGGCTTCGCCCCCATCCCGGCGAGCATGGAGAACATCCAAAGCGGACAGTTCCTCCACTTCGCGGTCGGCTCGATGGACCCTCGCGTGCTGGAGCAGTTCACCGCAGACCGAGAGGGGGCCGAGATCCTTCTGCCTTTCCGCACGGACTCCGGCGAGGACAAACTGATCGCTCTCACCACGAGGAAGGGGCGATGGGCCCTCGAGAGTGAACTCCAAGAGGCCGGGTTCCAGCCCGACGCGGTGAGTTCTGAGCACAAGGGCGTGCCGCGAGAGATTTTGGATCGCATCGACAACGAGTTGGCGGAGACGACACTTGCGGCCCGCGATCTCAGGTATGACTTGAAGCAGTTCTTCGTGGAGCGGGGGGCGGCGATAGTGGCGCTTCGGGAACGCGCGCGCAACGCACAGCAGTTCTACACCGCGCAATCGAAGTTCGCGCGCACGGAGCGGACCTGCCTCATATCCGGGTGGGCAAGGGAGAGTTCCATCCCCCAAATCGAACGTGCATTGACTGACGCGACTCTAGGGAGGATTCTAATCGAGCACCGGCCGCCCGACCCGGATGCGGACATTCCCGTGTTCATCGAGAACCCGAAGTGGCTCAAGCCTTTCGAGCGGCTGATCGAGGCGTACGGCGTGCCGGGATACTACGAGATCGAGCCGACGATTTTCGTGGCGATCAGTTTTCTGCTGATGTTCGGCATCATGTTTGGCGACGTGGGCCACGGTGCGGTCGTGGCGTTAGCTGGGCTGGCGATGTTGAAGGTGCCCAAACTCGCTGCGAAGTTCGAGGATACAGGCGTCATCTTCGTCGCCGCGGGGCTGTCGGCCATGTTTTTTGGGTTTCTTTTCGGCAGCGTCTTCGCGTCGGAAGATCTGCTGCCCGCGCTTTGGATGCGTCCGTTGCGCCACATCCCGGAACTCATGATCGGCGCGGTGGTGTTCGGCGTTCTGCTGATGAGCTTGGGCATCGTGCTCAACGTGATCAACTGCTTGCGCAAGCGGGACTACTACCATGCCTTCCTCGACAAGTTCGGGGTGGTAGGTGCGCTGTTTTACTGGGGGAGCTTGGGCCTCGTCCTCAAGCAGGTATGCGAGACGCGGAATCCCGTGACCCCGGTGGAGGTCGGCATCGTTGCGGGGGTGCCGCTGCTGATCCTCTTCTTGCGTACCCCGCTGTTCAATCTGCTGACGCGCAAGAAGCATTTGTTTGAAGAGGGCGTGGGCCTCTACTTGATGGAGTCGCTCGTGGAGGTCTTGGAGACTTTTTCGAGCTTTGTTGGCAACACCGCGAGCTTTGTGCGTATCAGCGCGTTCGCACTGGCGCACGTGGGCTTGAGCATTGCCGTCTTCGTGCTGGCCGATGTTTTATCGCATATGCCCGGTGGCGGGTTTTGGTACGGCATGACTATTGTTCTGGGCAATGTCTTCATCATCTTGCTTGAAGGGATCGTGGTTTCGATCCAGTCGTTGCGTTTGCTCTACTACGAGTTTTTCGGTAAGTTCTTTCGGGCGGAAGGCAGGAAATTCGAGCCTTTCCAAATGACGTAGCCCTTGCATTCATAGGCTTTGTCCGCGTTTAGCGACAGGCCTTCTTGCCCCTGAGAAGGCAGGCCATTGCTGAGGAGATTCATTGATGGCACTTCGAGAACGAGAAGTTGGCACATTCTGGAGCCTGTTTGGCCGAACGATTCTGGCGACTGGGTTGGCGGGGATGCTCTTGGCTGTTTTGATCGGCCTGGGGCTGAATACGGCCTTGGCTGCCGAGGCGCCTGGCGTGGTCCAACCGAGTGAAGAGGTCGCCGTGCCACTCGCCGGCCAAGAGAAAGTGGCGCTGCTGCTGAGCATCGCGATCACCGTGGGCAGCGCTTGTGTCGGCGCAGGCGTGGCCGTGGGCAAGGTCGGCGCCGCGGCCATGGGCGCGGTGAGCGAGCGGCCGGAGATCATGGGCCGCGCCCTGATCTTCGTCGCCCTCGCAGAAGGAATCGCGATCTACGGCCTCATCATCGGCATCATGCTCCTGGCCAAGCTGTAGAGCGGCCGCGCTTCAACCCTTCGGCGGTTCCATGAAGTTCTTCGTCATTGGCGATGAGGATACAGTGTTGGGCTTTCGCTACGCCGGCGTGGACGGCCGCGTGGCGAGAAATGGCGCCGAGGCGAGGCGCGCGCTGGACGCCGCGTCTTCCGACTCAGAACTCGGAGCCATCGTGATCACCGAGCGCGTCGCGAACATGGCCCGGGACGCGGTCGACGCGATGCGGTCCGGCCGCGCGGTTCCGGTATTGGTTGAGATCCCTGACCGTGACGGCCCGCTCCCAGACAAGAAAACGCTCGCCGACCTCATTCGAGAAGCCGTTGGCATTCGCATCTGAACCGATTATGAACACCGCAGGAAAACAAGAACTGCTCAAGAGGGAAATCCTCGACGAGGCCGAGAAGCGGGCGAAGATTATCCGCCAACGCGCAGAGCGAGACGCCAAGAAGACAATGAGCGAGGCGGAGTCCAAGGCCGCCGCTCTCACCAAAGAGGTGCTGGATCGGGCAGAGGCCGATGCCAAGCGCGAGGCCCATCGCATTCGCGAAGCCGTTCCTCTCGAAAAGACTCGCCGGAAACTGAGAGCCCAGGAGGATGTGATTCAGGACGTTCTCGGCCGCGCAACAGAGCGCATCCGCATGCTTTCCGGCGGCGAGCGGATCGGCTTCCTGGCCCGCCTCATGGCCGATGCCGCGCGAGCGATCCGCGAAGACGAGATCCTGATCGAAATGGCTGAAGACGACCGAGGGCTCTTCGACGCCGCTGTCGAGCAGGCACAAGCCGCATTGGCCGAAAGCGGATCTTCCGTGCAGTTCCGTCTTGTTGGTGCACGCGACCCGCTGACGGGCGGCCTTCTCGCACGAAGCGCGGACGGCCATAAGCTGGTCGATCACTCACTGGAAGCGAGGCGGCGTCGGGTGGAGCCTCACCTGCGGTTGAAGTTGGCCGAGATGCTCTTTGCTGATTCTCCCGACGCGGTGTCTTCTGCCTGAGTCGCCCCCCCCCCAGAATACTTCACGCCTTCTTAGGCAAGCTTGCTGAGCACGCGAATGCCTTCTACTGAAATGAATTCCGACGCCGCCTCCATGGGCGTCATTGTTCGGGTGAACGGCCCGGTCGTCGAGGCGGTGAATCTGGCCGGGGCAGGGATGCTCGAAGTGGTGGAGGTCGGAGACGATCGACTCATCGGCGAGATCATTCGCCTCCAGGGCGACCGCGCCACGATCCAAGTCTACGAAAACACCAGCGGCTTGAAACCAGGCAGCGCGGTGCGAGCGACAGGCTCGCCGTTGTGTGTGAACTTGGGGCCGGGCATGATCGGCAACATTTACGACGGCATCCAGCGTCCGCTTCGGGAGATTCGGGCCAAGAGCGGCGTGTACATTCGCCGCGGGGAGAAAGTGCCGCCGCTCGATGAAGAGAAGAAGTGGCGCTTTGTGCCGACGGTCAAGGCGGGCGAGGAGGTCAAGCCCGGGACGATCTTCGGCAAGATCCAAGAGACGCCGGCCGTGGAACATAGGCTCGGCGTTGCTCCAGGAGTCGAGGGAACCGTGGCCCACGTCGTGGACGCGGGAGAGTACTGCATCTCGGACGTCGTGCTCGCGGTCGAGACCGGCCATGGCGTGCACGAACAGACCATGGTGCAACGCTGGCCGGCGCGGCAGGGCCGGCCGTACCGGAAAAAGACGGTCTCCACCGAGCCGCTGCTCACGGGCCAGCGGATTATCGATACGTTCTTCCCCATCGCGAAAGGCGGAACGGCCGCGATCCCCGGCGGGTTCGGCACTGGCAAGACGATGACGCAGCACGCGTTGGCCAAGTGGTCCGACGCGGACATCATCGTGTACATCGGCTGTGGCGAGCGCGGGAACGAGATGACGGAAGTGCTGACCGACTTCCCGAAACTCATTGATCCCCGCTCAGGCCGGCCGCTGCTGGAGCGCACCATTCTCATCGCCAACACGTCGAACATGCCCGTAGCAGCGCGCGAAGTGTGCATCTACACTGGCACGACCATGGCCGAATATTTTCGGGACATGGGGTATCACGTCGCGATCATGGCCGACTCCACCTCTCGCTGGGCCGAGGCCTTGCGTGAGCTGTCGGGCCGGCTCGAGGAGATGCCGGCGGACGAAGGCTTCCCTGCTTATCTGGCGACGCGGCTCGCCGACTTCTACGAGCGCGCGGGCATCGTGGACACGCTCAACGGCGAGCGAGGGTCGGTGAGCATGATCGGAGCCGTGAGCCCTCCTGGCGGCGACTTCTCCGAGCCGGTGACCCAACACACCAAGCGTTTCATCCGCGCCTTCTGGGCCCTCGACCGGCAGTTGGCCAACGCCCGGCATTACCCCTCCATCAGTTGGCTCGATAGCTACAGCGAATACGTGCCCGACGTGGAGGCCTGGTGGGCCAAAGAGCACCCCGACTGGGCGAGCCTGCGGACTGAGGCCCTCGATTTGCTTCAGCGCGAGGCGAAGCTTCAGCAGATCGTCAAACTCGTGGGCCCCGATGCGCTGCCCGACTCGCAACGGCTCGTGCTCTTTGTGGCTGACATGCTCAAGAACGGATTCCTACAGCAGAACGCGTTTGATGAGATCGACATGTACTGCCCGCCGGGAAAGCAGATTGCCCTATTGCAGATCATGATGACCATCTACCGTCGGGGCCGCACGATCATTGAGAAGGGCGCGCCCCTCCTGCGCCTGCGCGATTTGCCCAGCATGCAGGGCGTGATCCGGGCTAAGACGACAATCCCCAACGACGATACCGCGGGCATGGAGCAACTGGCCACACGGGTCAACCAAGAAATGGACGAGCTTGAGAAGGGCTTTGCCTGATATGTCTACGACCGCCACCGATGATGCGCTCGAATACGTGGGCCTCTCCAAGATCGACGGCCCGCTGGTATTCCTCGATGATATCCACGACGTCGCATTCGACGAGGTCGTCGAGATTCGCTCACCAGACGGCAGCGTGCGCCTGGGCCGAACCCTCGAAGTGGGCGAGGGCCGCGCGGTCGTGCAAGTGCTTGAGGGCACGTCCGGGCTATCGTCGGTGGACACGCGCTTGCGCTTCACCGGCAGGCCCATGGAAGTGCCCGTGTCCCGCGAGATGTTGGGCCGGGTCTTCGACGGCATCGGCCGGCCGCGCGACGGCTCGCCCGCGCCCTTCGCTGAGGATATGCGGGACGTGAACGGCGCGCCGATCAACCCCTACTCGCGCGAATACCCCCGCGACTTTATCCAGACCGGCGTGTCCGCTATCGACGGCATGAACGCCCTCGTGCGCGGGCAGAAGTTGCCTATCTTTTCAGGCAACGGCCTGCCCCACGACCGGCTGGCCGCGCAGATCGCGCGGCAGGCGAAGCTGCTCTCGGAAGACATTGAATTCTGCATCGTGTTCGGCGCGATGGGCGCGAAGTTTGACACGGCGGAGTTCTTCATTCGCAACTTCGAAGAGACGGGCGTGCTCAAGAACGTCGCCATGTTCCTGAGCCTTGCCAACGACCCCTCGACCGAGCGCCTGGTCACCCCGCGGGCCGCGTTGACCTTGGCGGAGTACCTCGCGTTCGAATGCGACATGCACGTGCTCGTGTTGCTCACCGACATGACCAACTACTGCGAGGCGCTGCGCGAGATCGCCACGTCGCGCGGCGAGATCCCCAGCCGCAAGGGCTACCCGGGCTATCTCTACAGTGACCTGGCGTCCATCTACGAACGCGCGGGCCGCGTCGTGGGCTCGGAAGGCTCGCTCACGCAGATGGCGATCCTCACGATGCCGAGCGACGACATTTCCCACCCGGTGCCCGACTTGTCCGGCTACATCACCGAGGGGCAGATCGTGCTGGAGCGCGAACTCTTCCAACGCGGCATCTACCCGCCCATCGCTGGCCTGCCGTCGCTTTCGCGTTTGATGAAGGACGGCATTGGAGAAGGCCGCACGCGGGGCGATCACGCCCACCTCGCCAGCCAACTCTTCGCCGGCTATGCCACCGTCAAGGACGTGCGAGCGCTCGCGGCGGTCATTGGCGAGGAGGAACTCTCCGTGCTCGACAAGCAGTACCTGGAGTTCGGCGAGAAGTTCGAGCAGACGGTGTTGAAGCAAGGCGAGAACGAAAACCGCAGCATCGAGCAAACCCTCGACCTCGGCTGGGAAGCGCTCGGCGTGCTGCCCCGTGCCGAATTGCACCGGGTCACCGAAGAAGAGTTGGATCAGTACTACCGTCCCTCAGAGGAGGCGAGTGGCGAGTGACCCGTGCTGCGCGGCATTCGCTGCGCGGAGAGCACGAGCAGCCCACCACGAACCACGCGCATGGCCAAGCTCAACGTTCCGCCCACAAAGAGCACGTACATCGACCTCAAGCGGCAGCTTGACTTCGCCAAGGAAGGGTACGATCTCCTGGAGCAGAAGCGCGAGATCCTCGTGATTGAGTTGATGCGGTACGTGGACCGGTCGAAGGTCGCGCAAAAGGAAGTGAATGAGAAGATGGAGGCGGCCTTCGTGGCACTGCGGGACGCGCAGGTGAGGCAAGGCTCGCTGGGCATGACCCGGGAAAGCGCAGGCGTGTCGTACGACCACCAGCTCCAGGTGAGCGAACATCGCCTGATGGGGCTGCGTGTGCCCGTGGTGGAGGCCGAGACCGCGGCCCTGAAGCTTCAGTTCAGCCCCGGGGACGGCAGCGCGTGCAGCGACGAGGCCATGTCGCGGTTCCTGGATGCGCTCGCCAGCATCGCCAAGCTCGCACAGATCGAGACAACGGTGTGGCGCTTGGCGCGGGAAGTCAAAAAGACACAGCGCCGCGTGAACGCCCTCGAAAAGATCTTCATTCCGGACTATACTGAAACTTTAGACTACATCAACAGCAGCTTGGAGGAGAAGGAGCGCGAAGCGTTCTTCATGATGAAGATGGTCAAGCGTAGAGCTGAGACCCCTTAGCCCAAGAGCGAGCCCACCGCAATGGCGCGACCCCAGACATTCCAGACGATCCTGCTATTCGTGGACAGTTCCGACGCCGGCATGGCCGCGGCGGCCAAGGCCATCGAGATCGCCAAGAAGGAAGGCGCGACGCTCCTTGGCGTTTCAGTGGTGGACACGGATACGCTGAACATGCTGCTGAAGACGAAAATCTTCCTGGACGCCGAGCGCAAGGAATACGAGAGCGAGCTGGAGGGGCAAGCCGACAAGTATCAGCGCTACGTGGGGAAGCTCGCGGAGGCCGCAGGGGTCAAGGTGGATTTCCAGGTCCTGCGGGGCGTGCCCCATCGAGCCATCGCGGATGCGGCCAGGGAGGCCCACGCCGATTTGGTCGTGCTGGGAACGGCCAAGGAGTCGATCGGCCAGCGCTGCCTGTTGTCGAGGGAGCGGCAACTCATCCTGGCGGAGGTGGATTGCGCGGTCCTCCTCGTGCCAGCGGAAGGGGAGTAGGAGGCGCCGGATTCGGCTTTGGGTTTTCGGTGCTGGGTTGTCGCGAAAACCGACAACCGAAAACCGGTCGCGTGCCCCGTGGGCTGCTGGCGGTGCGGTCAGTCCCGCCGGCCGCCTCGCCGGCCATCGCCTCTCGGAGGCCGGCCTCCGCGGCCAGAATCGTCGCGCCTGCCCCGAGGGCCGCGGTCCCGTCCGCCGCGATCGCGGCCTCTGTCGTCTCGGCCGCCGCGGCGGTCTCGTGAGCCGCCGCTGGGCGGAGGCGACGTCATCTCCCGTCCCTCCCGGGTCAGGCGAACGCGGCCCATGTCGCCGATGGACGCGACGGTCACCCTCAGCCGGTCGCCGACCCTGATGACGTCGTCGATATTCTCGACGTAATCGTCCGACACGTCGGAGATGTGCAGGAGCCCTTCAGTTCCTGGCATGATCTCGATGAACGCGCCGTACCGTTGGACGCCGGTGACCACGCCGTCGTACGTTTGGCCTTCTTCGGGCCGCTGCGACATGAGGCGAATGGTCTCCGCAGCCTCTTCGCCAAGCGCGGCATGATCCGAGACGATGTGGACAATGCCCTCATCTGCGATGTCGATCTTGGACTGGGTTCGCTCGACGAGCGCGCGGATGGTGGCGCCGCCAGGCCCAACGATCTTGCCGATCAACTCGGGATCGATCTTCACGTCGATCACGCGGGGCGCCAGCATCGAGAGCGGCCGCGGCTCGGACAAGGTCTGGCCCATAATAGGGAGAATGCCCCGGTTTGCCTCTTCGGCGAGGCGCAGCGCCTCCGCGGCCATCTCAACGGTGAGCCCCGTATTCTTCACGTCCATCTGGATCGCGGTCACGCCTGTCTCGGTCGCGGCAACTTTGAAATCCATGTCGCCGTGGAAGTCCTCCTCGTCCATGATATCGGTGAGGAACTGGACTTGGTTGCCCTCTTCGACGAGTCCGATCGAGATGCCCGACACGGGCGCGGCGAGGGGAATCCCCGCGTCCATGAGCGCCAGGTTCGCGCCGCAGACGGTGGCCATCGAACTGGATGCGCAAGACTCCAAGATGTCTGAGACCACTCGAATGGTGTACGGGAAGTCGTCGTAGGCGGGCACGAGCGGCAGCAACGCCTTGCGCGCGAGGAAGCCGTGGCCGATGTCCCGGCGCGAGGGCCCGCGGATGAAGCCAGCCTCGCCGACGGAGAAGGGGGGGAAGTTGTAGTGCAGGAGGAAACGCTCGTAGTACTCCCCTGTGAGTTCCTCCACGTGCTGCTCGTCCTCACGCGTCCCGAGGGTCGCCGCGACCGCGGCTTGGGTCTCCCCGCGCGAGAACACGGCCGATCCATGAGTCTTAGGCAAGATGCCCACGTGGCATTGGATGGGCCTGATCTGGCGCAAGTCCCGGCCGTCGCACCGCACGCCTTCGACCGCAAGCTGCCGGAGCACGCGCTTGGTGGCATAACTCAAAGCCGCGGTGACGGCGGTCTCGTCGAGATCGGGATCCGCCTCCGCCATGCGTTCCTTCACGCGCTCAGTGAGCGCGGCCATCTGCTGCTTGCGGGTGGCCTTGTCGGGCGCGCAGATGGCTTGGCGAAGGTCGTCCGCGAACAGATCCAGCACCTGCTGGAAATGGTCGGGCTTCTGGGAAACTTGGGCGAGGCTTGGAGCATCGGCGCCTGTCTCCTCGGCCAGTGCCTCAATGAGGTCAATGGTCTCCTGAGTGGCGTCGAACCCGAACGCGATCGCGTCGGCCACGTCGCTGGTGGGGATCTGCTTTCCGCCGAACTCGATCATGACGACGCGCTCGCGCGTGCAGGAGAGGGTCAACTCGAAGTCGCTCTCTTCGAGTTGAGAGCGGGTGGGATTGAGCACGAAGTTCCCGTCGATGCGGCCGACCTTGGCGCAGCCGATGGGCGGGAGGCCCACCTGGGGGGCGAGGCGAAGTGCGGCCGCGCTCGCGAGCATGGAGAGTTGGGCTGGGTCGTTTTCCTTGTCCGCCGACAGCACCATGATTTGCACGCGGGTGTCGACGCGATAGTCGTCAGGGAAGAAGGGCCGAAGGGGGCGGTCGATCATGCGGGCCGCGACCGTTTCCGCGTCCTTGGGCCGGCCTTCGCGCTTGTTATAGCGGGAGCCGCGAATGAGCCCAGCCGCGTAGCTGCGCTCCATGTAGTCGATTGCGAAGGGCACGAACGAGAAGTCCGTTTTGCTCGGATCGACACAGAGCGCGGCGAGCACGACAGTGTCGCCGTATTGGGCCGTTATGGAGCAGGCGGCTTGTTTGGCCATGCGGCCAAACTCAAGGCTCAGAGTCCTGCCGGCAATCTCACGTTCTATCTTGGCGGGTCGAAGGGGCAAAGTCAGTCTCCCTGCGCAGTAAGCGGGGCGCCAGACGGTGGGCTTGCGGTTGTGTGCGGCCTAAGCCAAGAGGAGGCGTAGCCGCTGCCCGTCTGGCACATCACATAGGGGGGAAGAAGGCGGCAAGACTGCCCCTCCCCGTAACTCGTTGGGCGTTGCATATGCGTTGCACCCGTGTCGTTGCCCCGGTGGCGAATGCGCGCCATGTCGCGGCGTGACAGCGATGATGCTAACCTCTTTACAGCAACGTGATTGTAGGAGGGACTGCCGCGAAAGTCAAGTTGACGCGCAGGCCGACTGTGAAACAGACACGATGCGCGGGCGTCATGGAGTCGGGGGGGGGGCGACATCGCCTCGCCCTTTCGCCAGTCCTACGCCGTGCGGCTCTCCCTACGGCTACTTCCCACCCGGCCGCAGCCGCTCCCCCATTGCGTAGAAACCGCCGCGCACCATGGAGAAGAAGTCGAGCTTGTCCGGGTCGAGCTTGCCGTTCTCGTCGAGGAGATCCTCGTCGATGTGCTCAGCCACGGCCAAGCCTTGGAACAAATCGTGGTCGCCGATCTGGATCACGTTCAACAACTGGCACTCGATGTTGACCGGGCACTCGGCGATGAGCGGCGCCTTGACCTTCGTGGCCGGCAACGGCGTGAGCCCGAACTCGTCGAACTTGTTCACGTCGCGGCCCGAGCGGCTGCCACACTTCAGCACTTGGTCGAGTATCTTGGACGTTGGCAGATTGACCACGAACTCGCCGGCCTCGCGCACGAGCTGGTGGCTGTAGCGCTCGATGGTCATGGCGATGCCCACGATGGGCGGGTTGCGGATGCTCAGGTTGAACGTTTCGCCCAACGTGATGATGTTGGGCTTGCCGTCCGCGTCGACGGACGTGATGAGTGCGGCCGGCGTGGGGTAGATGGGGCGAAAGATTTCAGTGCGCGTGACTTTGTTGGGCATGGTGGGGCTCCGGTTGTAGCCGAGACCGCCAGGGCTCGGGCCTGTGGGGTTCAGAAGACTGCACGGACTCAGAAGCGAGGCATAGGGTAGTCACCCCGTGCAGGCTCGTCAAGGTGAGAGTTTCGTCATGGAAGTCGTCCTCGGCTTCCGTCGCGAGCGCTGCCTGCTATAATGCTTCGCCTTCCATCCCATAGCAGGAGTAGTTCAAATGCCCGAGCCTGTTGTCGTCCAGGCCGCTGGCGCCGAGTGCCGGCTTCACAACCAAGATTGCGTCCAAGGCATGGCCGGTATGCCGGCAGGGACGGTCAGTGTGATCGTCACGTCGCCGCCGTACAACTTGGGCATCAAGTACGCGAAGTACGACGACACCCTGCCGCGGGATAAGTATCTGGATTGGACCGAGGCGTGGCTGAAGGAGGCGCGGCGCGTGCTGGCGGATGACGGTTCGCTTTTTCTGAACGTCGCGGGAATGCCTTCCGATCCCTGGGGGCCGTTCGACGTGCTCATGCGCGCGCGGGAGCTGTTCCAGCTCCAGAACGTCATCCACTGGGTCAAGTCGATCCACATTCCGAAGGAGGCCGTTGGCAAGCACTACGGCATCCTCAACGACGACCTCACCGTGGGCCACTACAAGCCGGTCAATAGCCCGCGGTTCCTCAACGATTGCCACGAGTACGTGTTCCATCTCACGAAGTCGGGCGACGTGGCGATCGACCGCCTTGCGCTGGGCGTGCCATACCAGGACAAGAGCAATGTGAAGCGATGGAAGAGCGCGGGCAAGGACAAGCACTGCCGCGGCAACACGTGGTTCATCCCTTACAAGACCATCCAACGCCGAGATAAGGAACGTCCTCACCCCGCGAGCTACCCCATCGAACTGGCGGAGATGTGCATCAAGCTGCACGGGCTCGACAAGTGCGAGTTGGTGCTCGATCCTTTCTTGGGAATCGGCAACACCGCGGTCGCGTGTGCCCGCAACGAGGTGAACTGCGTAGGATTCGAGATCGACGAAGGGTACCTGGCCGAGGCGGAGCGACGCCTGCGGGAAGAGAGCACTGGTGCACTACAGTTCAAGGACACGTCCGTTGACGGGCCCTGTTTGTCGGCCCCAGAACGAAGGCCTTGACAGAGGATCGGGGCCGGCTATAATCCCTTTCCACTCGCCGCAGATCCCAGCCCTACCCACCCATACAGTCCCCTGGCTCCTGGGGGTCGGTCCGCTGGGGACGACCACCCGTTGGGGCAATCCCGCTTCGCTCAGCCAGCCTGTTGTTCGGTCCGGCCCGCGCCTCGCTCGCTCCGGCTAGCGGCCGGCTTCTCAGCCCAATCCGTTGTGTCACGGAACTCTTAGGAGGAACGCGCTGTGGAATCGACGCAGGATTCTCGCGATCAGGACTACTGGAAGGCCAATCTCAGAGTTGTGGCCATACTGCTCGGCGTTTGGTTCGTTGTGGGCCAAGTGTTGAGCATCTTCCTGGTGGAGCAGCTCGACAAGATCAAGATCGCCGGCTTCCCCTTGGGGTTCTGGTTAGCCCAGCAGGGCTCGATCTACGTGTTCGTCGTGTTGATATTTGTCTATGCCAAGTGGATGGAGAAGATCGACAAGGAGTTCGGCGTGGAGGAAGGGGGTGAAGCATGAGTGACATCCAGATCTGGACCTACATCATCGTTGGGCTGACCTTTGCGCTCTACATCGGTATTGCAATCTGGTCGCGCGTGCGCACAACCGCCGGCTTCTACATCGCGGGCCGCGGCGTTTCCGCGCTCACGAACGGCATGGCGACGGCCGCCGGCTGGATGAGCGCGGCGTCGTTCATCTCCATGGCCGGCCTCATTTCGTTCATGGGCTATACGGGCGGTGTGTACCTCATGGGGTGGACCGGGGGATACGTGCTGCTCGCCCTCTTGCTCGCGCCGTACTTGCGCAAGTTTGGCAAGTTCACCGTGCCAGACTTCGTGGGCGACCGATACTATTCGGACGCGGCGCGCATGGTCGCGGTGTTCTGTGCCATCTTTGTCTCGTTCACGTACGTGGCTGGGCAGATGCGCGGCGTGGGCGTGGTGTTCTCACGATTCCTCGGCGTGGGTGTCAACACCGGTGTGATCATCGGCATGGTCATCGTGTTCATCTACGCCATCATCGGCGGCATGAAAGGCATCACGTACACCCAAGCGGCCCAATACGTGGTTCTCATCGTGGCCTATCTTATCCCGGCCATCGCGATCTCGTGGCGAATCACCGGGAATCCGATCCCGCAGTTGGGGTTTGGGTCCAAGGTGCTGGAGGGGCAGAAGGCCGGGCTGTTTCTGCTCGATGCCATCAACAGCATCCACCACGACCTGGGGCTGCCGGAGTATACCGGCGCGTTCGTGGCTGGGAAAAAGACGATGATCGACGTGTTCGCCATTGCCATGGCGCTCATGGTGGGCACCGCGGGGTTGCCCCACGTGATCGTACGCTTCTACACCGTGCCCAGCGTCCGGGCGGCCCGCATCAGCGCGTTTTGGGCGCTCCTCTTCATCGCGATCCTCTACACCACCGCGCCTGCGGTGGCCGCGTTCGCACGCGTCAATATGATCGAGACGCTCAACGGCAAGACGTACGCGGACGCGCCGGCGTGGTTCAAGAACTGGGAGAAGACGAACCTGATCGCGTGGGTCGACAAGAACGGCGACGGCAAGATCGACTATCGCCACGATAATCCCAAGCGCAAGGAACTGCCTCCGTTCTTCGGCAAGCCCGCGGTCGCGGTGGACGCCAGCGGCAAGCCGATTCTCGGCAAGTACGGCCAACGCACGGTCACCAATAAGCTGGATAATAGCACGCCCAACGAGCTGTACATCGACCGCGACATCATGGTGCTTGCCAACCCTGAGATCGCGAACCTGCCCGCCTGGGTCGTGGCGCTTGTCGCCGCGGGCGGGTTGGCCGCCGCGCTATCGACCGCGGCCGGCCTTCTGTTGGTCATCGCAACCTCTATCTCACACGACCTGTTCAAGCGGATCTTCATGCCCCACATGGAGGAACGGCACGAGTTGATGCTCGCGCGCGTGGCCGCGGGCTTTGCCGTGGTCATGGCCGGCTACTTCGGGATCCACCCCCCTGGCTTCGTCGCCCAGGTCGTGGCGTTCGCGTTCGGCCTCGCCGCGAGCAGCTTCTTCCCGGTCATCATCCTCGGCATCTTTAGCAAACGCACGACCAAGGAAGGCGCGATCGCCGGCATGCTCATCGGCATCCTCTTCACCGGCGCGTACATCATCTACTTCAAGTTCGTCAACCCGGCGGCCAACAACGCGGACCACTGGTTCCTCGGCATCAGCCCCGAGGGCATCGGCACGGTCGGCATGCTGCTGAACTTTGCCGTCACGATGGTGGTCACGAAGTTCACCCCTGAGCCGCCGGCAGAGGTGCAGCAGATCGTGGCGGAGATTCGGTTGCCCCGAGGCTCCCAGCAGGATGCTGCACACTGAGCCAGGGTGGGTGGCGCAGTGCCGGGTGATGGTTTACCATGGGATGCGCCATGACCGGCCCCCCCAACTCGTGCCGCGTGCCCGACCGCGTGGCCGCGCTGCTTGACGAGACCGCGCCGTTTAGCCTGCTCGCACCGGGGCTACGCGAGCAGGCGATCGCGGATCTGCTGGTCGAGTATTTCGACCCGGACGAGCAGATCCTCGCCCAGGGCCGCAGGGAGCACGAATTCCTCTACATCGTGGAATCGGGCTCCGTGCGGCTGGTGGACAACGAGAACCATCGGCTGGTGGACCTGTGCGGGGAGGGGGACGCGTTCGGGGCTGAGGGACTGCTCGCTGGGCAGGCCTTGCCGTATGAGGCAGTGGCTGCGGAGCCCACGGTCTGCGCTCTCCTGCCGGCCGCGCGGTTCCACGCACTCTGCCAAGCGGACGAGCAGTTCGCGGGCTTCTTCGCGGGGAGACCCCAGCCGCCAAAGCGCGAGGCCGAGCCCAGTCCCGACCGCGCGGGAGCGCACCTGCTGTTCGGCACACGCGTGAAGGCGTTGGCGAGGCGACACCCCCCGACTTGCTCGCGGGACGCAACCGCGCGTGAGGCCGCGCAGCGAATGCGGTCGGACCGGCTCGACGCGATCCTGGTCGTGGAAGGCGGCCGCGGCGTGGGCATCGTGACGGACACGGACCTGCGGAACAAGGTGGTGGCAGAGGGGGCGCCCGTGGACACGCCCGTGGCTCGGCTGATGAGTTCGCCGGTCGTGACCGTCGGTGCCGATTCGCTCGTGTTCGACGCGCTCATGGTGATGTCCCGGCGCCGCATCCATCATCTCGTCGTCACTGCGGAGGGCTCTCCTGACTCTGAGTTGGTCGGCATCTTGTCCGATCAAGACATCGCACATGCGAACGGCCAGAACCCGGCCGCTACCGTGAAGCGCATCGAGAAGGCGCGATCCATCCCAGAGCTGGCGCGCATTCGGACTGAGGCCGATGGCCACCTCATGCGGCTCCACCGGCAAGGCGTGCCACCCGCGGCCCTCGTCGAGGTCATTGCCGAGGTCAACGACCGTCTGACCGTGCGCCTCCTCCAGCTCGCGGAGGCTGACCTCAGGGCTCAGCGCCTTGGCGACGCCGTGGAGCTGCGGTGGGCGTGGGTCGCGCTCGGCAGCAAGGCCCGGCGGGAAATGGGCGTGCGGGGAGACCAAGACAACGCGATCATCTACGAGGACCCGACCAGCCCCGCGCAGCAGGGGCGCGCGGACGCGTGGTTCAAGGCCATCGCACAGCGGGTCAACATGGGCCTGGGCGAGTGTGGCTTCGCGTTGTGCAAAGGCTGGGTGATGGCCTCCAACGACAAATGGCGGCAACCGCTCAGTTCGTGGAAACGCATCTTCCGCAACTGGATACTCGATCCCGAACCCAAGGCGCTCATGCACGCGTCCATCTTCTTTGACCTGCGCGGGGTGTACGGCGACGACGGCCTGGTGGAGGAGCTGAAGGCCGATCTGTGCGACGCGCTGGACCGCGAGCGCGCCTTCCTCACCTTTCTGACGCATAACGCGTTGAGCAACAAGCCGCCGCTGTCGTTTTTCCGCCGGTTTGTGGTCGACCATTCCGGGGAGTACCAGAACACGCTCGACCTCAAGCTGCACGGCCTCATGCCGGTGGTCGACATGGCGCGTATCCTTGCGCTGGAGAGCCGGTTCGTGGGCTCCGTGAATACCTTGAACCGCCTACAGGCCGCAGGCGAACGGCTCCCAGACGCGGCGTCTCTCACGGCCAATGCGGCCGACGCGTATCGCTACTTGCTCGACCTGCGCTTGGAGCACCACTTGGCGATGCTGGAGGCGGGCCAGAGGCCCAACGACCACATCGCCCCCGGCGCGTTGAGCAAAACTCAGCAGCAGATTCTTCGCGCGGTCTTCTCGACGGTGCAAGACATGCAAGAGCGGCTGGCCTTCCGCTATGGCGCCCACATGATGGGGCGATGAGGTGTGACGTTGATCGATAGACTGGCCTTCGCGGTGCGCTGCGTCCGGCGGTGGCGCGACCGTCGCCGCATGCTGGGCTCCCGCGAGGGGGACGCGGTCCTCAACGCCCAGCGCTTGGCTTGGCCCGGTGGGAGTCGGCTGCGGAGCCCATGGCAGCAGGGGCGCTTTGTCGTCTTCGACACCGAGACCACGGGCCTCGACCCCAAGGCGGACAGGCCAGTCTCCTTGGGCGCGGTCTCGGTGGTGGGGGGGCGTATTGTCGTGGGCTACACTTTCGAGCGCGTGATTGCTGCGGAAGCCGATCTGTCCCGCCGATCCATCGTTGTTCACGGGTTGACACCCGACCGAGTGGCGCGCGGCAGCGATCCCGGGCAAGCGGTGGGCGAGTTCCTGCTCTGGGCCGGCGACGCCGTCCTCGTGGCGCACCACGCGGCGTTCGATCTCGCCATGCTCAACTCCGTGCAGGTCGCCGCACGCGGTTGGCCCATCCAGAACCTCGTGCTCGACACGGCCCATCTGGCGAAGCGCGTGGCCCCTGCCGAAGAGTCTGCCCGCAGCTATAGCCTCGACCGCCTCCTCGATCGCTATGAGATCCCGCAGTCAGGAGCCAGACACACGGCCTTGGGCGACGCCCTGCTCACCGCAAGGTTGCTCCAGAAGTTGCTCAAGCGCTTGCACGCGCGGGGGCTCACGAGACTCCTCGATCTTGCCATGCTGGGGCCCGAGGAGCCGCGATCGAGTCATTGAGCAGAGAAGCCGACCGCGAGGAATGGGGCGGGTGGGCGCATGGGTGTAGATCGTTTCATGTGTAGGTGGGTTCAAGGAGCCGCGTCGCGGTCCCCTCAACCTCTGGGAGAGGGGTTAGGGGTGAGGGCGCAAACCCCCATCCCTGCCTTCCCCCAAGGGGGGAAGGAGGCGGGCGCCGGCACGAATGGCGAGTTCATGATGGGCGGCAAAACTGGCTTTTTGTGGATTGGCGACGAGAAGGACCGATACGGCGGCGAAGGCCCGGTGCACAAGGTGCGGATTGCGACGCCGCTTTTCGTTAGCGTGTAGAAATCCAAAGCAGCGCTGCGCGCTGCCAGCCAAAGCGCCGTCAAGCCGGCGCACTCCATGTCGCCCGCCTATCGCTACACAGCGAAAGGCCCGAGGACGAATCCCCGGGCCTGCCTCTCAAACCTCTTCGCTCTTTGGCGCCTCTGCGCTTCTATTCCGCCGGATACTTCGGGATCATCGGCACGTCCATGTTGATGTCCGGGCCGAAGAACTTGATGACCTGGAGCGTGGAGTCGCCTGTGTTCTCGATGGTCATGGGCTTCGTCGCGCGGTCATGGGTGACGACGACCTCGTCGAGGCCGAAGTTGCCGGCCTCGACTTCCATCTCGCCGATCTTGCCTTTGCCCTTCCACACGAGCACCGAGTACACGCCCTTGTCCACGCTTTCGAACGAGCAGCCGGGCGCGATGTCGACCTTCTTGCCGCTGAACTTCGTGGTGTTGTAGTAGATCCAGTACTCCTTGGCGCCTTCGGTCGCGGTCTCTTCGATGAGCTGCGGCTCGAGGTGATGGTTGCTGTAGAAGTAAGGATCTCCTGAGATTTCCCAATCGACTTGGTTGAGGACAGCGCGCTCGCCGAGCTTCTCGCGGTTCTCCTGGGTCACGTCTTTGAAGAGCAGGTCCTTAGGGATGATCTTGCCGCCCACGAGCGCCTGGAGCATCGCGAACACGTCGGAGTCTTCTTGCAGCTCAATGGTCAAAGCTGTGCCCGGCGCATGGAGGCCGCCGGCCGGCAGATGGAAGCCCTCGCCCGGCACGAGCAGGTAGGCGAACGAATGCTTGAGGATCAGGTCGCTGTCCCAGTCCTGGAGGTAGGGCAGGAGGATGTCTTGCTTGCCCTGTTCGACGATGTAGGGGTGCA
>JAJRTI010000185.1 GCA_024278415.1 Planctomycetota bacterium
ACAGTTGTCAAATGGCGTTGGCGCAAGCGGCCACTCGCCCCAACGGGGCGTGACATACCAGCCCGGGGCGAAGCCCCGGGAAAACGTCGACAACCTCACTCCGCAAGCCCTGAAAGGGCGAGACATGGAGAACCCACCGCGTGGGCCACGAGATGTCACGCCCTTTCAGGGCTTGCGGCTACTGCTGACGGACCGCTACCCGGGGCTTCGCCCCGGGCTGGTATGTGTGGCCCTTTCAGGGCCGAGGCCGTGTCCCGGCCAGTCGCATCAGTGCGCCGCGCTTCGCATCCTGCGACCCACCGGCGAGCCATATCGCCATTCAGCCCACACCAAACAGCGAGTAACCGACTTTTCAGTCTCGCCCCGCGTGGCCTTGCCGCTCATGGAGTTCACGGGCGTGCTTGGCGATCTACGGCGCCGCACCGGCATGTCCCTTGGCGAGCAGGGGGTCGGCCGTTGGATCGAACACGCGGTACGAGAGCAGTTTCACGCGGTCGCTCACGAGGAACCACACCAGCGCATAGCCCCAAACGAACCCGGCCCAACCCCAGCCGATGGGCGTCATAAACAACCCATACACTGCGATCAGAGTCGCCACCAGTTGTGTGCCGAACACCGCCAACATCAAGACCCGCGCGGGGCGTATGGACCAGAACGGGCCGCGCGTGCGCGTCAGGAAGATCGTCAGATGTCCCGCCACGGATAGCATCAGATACATCAATGTCTGGATATGTGCACGGTCGAGGTGATAGACACGATCGCCGAGGTAGAACAGGCCAAACGCCGCCACGGGCCCGATGATGCCTAGGACCGTGGAGACCCCCAGCACCATGTGCATGTTCCAGGCCTCGGGCTTGTCCTTGTAATGAACGTTGTCGTAGGCAATGGAGAGGATCGCGCCGTCGTTGAGCAACGCCAGCATCACGATCATTACCGCCGTCAATGGATAGAAGTTGAAGATCAGGATCGCCAGCGTCATGAACAGCAGCACCCTCAGCGTCTCGGCGATGCGGTAGATCGCGTAGCTGTTCATGCGCTGGAAGATTTTTCGGCTCTCCTTCATCGCGTCCATGATCACCGACAGGCCGGACGTCATCAGTACGATGGACGCGGCCGCGCGCGCCGCATCCGTCGCGCCCGAAACGGCGATGCCGCAGTCGGCCTTCTTCAGCGCGGGGGCGTCGTTTACCCCGTCCCCCGTCATGCCCACGATGTGGCCGCGCTGCTGAAGGACATCCACAATGTGATACTTGTGTTCGGGGAACACCTGGGCGAACCCATCCGCCTTCTCGATGGACTCCACCAACTGCGCCGCCTCGTGATGCTTCGTGTCGCCGAAGCCGCTCGCGTCAAGGATATCGGTGCCCAACCCCAGTTTCCCGGCGGTTTCGCGGGCAATGGCCACTTGGTCGCCTGTGACCATCTTGACGTTCACGCCCATCTGTCGGGCCGTCGCGATGGTCGCCTTGGCCTGCTCGCGCGGCGGATCGAACAAGGGCAAGACGCCGAGGAACTCCCACTCGCCTTCCTGGTCCGCCCGCGCCACGCCTAAGGAACGGAACCCGCGTGCCGCGAATTCGTTGATCGCCTTCTCCACGGCGGGCGTCACCTGCGCGGCATTGGCTGACAAGGCCAAGATCACCTGAGGCGCGCCCTTGGTCACCTTGAACACCTTTCCGTCCGGATCCTTGACGGTGGCTTCGGTCCGTTTGTGCACCGGGTCAAACGGCTGAAAATGAGTCACCTGGCAATTCTTTAAGGCCTGGTCATCCTCCACGCCGCCCAGCACGGCCAAGTCGATGGTGTCCTTATTGTCCGCGCGCGACGCCAGCGCGGCGGCGAGGATCACTTGATCGGTAGGGACATCGTTCACGCTGAACGGCTCGCCCAGCGTCAACTTATTCTGGGTCAGGGTGCCGGTCTTGTCCGAGCACAGCACGTCCACCCCCGCCAATTCCTCGATGGCCGCCAGCCGGGTCACAATCGCCTCTTTCTTTGCCAGCACGCGCGCGCCGACCGCCATCGTCACCGATAGCACGGTCGGCATGGCCACGGGAATCGCGGCCACTGTCAACACCAACGCGAACTGAAGCGTGGTGAGCATCGGGTCGCCGCGGAAGAGTGCGACGACCAGGATGAGCGCCACCAGGGCCACCGCGAGGATGATGAGGAAATTGCCAATCTTCAGCACCGCGCGTTGGAAGTGGCTGACGGTGTGCGCCTCCTGCACCAGTTGCGCCGTCTTGCCGAAGTAGGTGTTCGCACCCGTTGCATAGACCAGCGCGCCGATTTCGCCCTGGCGGATAATCGACCCCGAAAACACCGCGTCGCCAGGTTCTCGTGTGGCGGGCAACGACTCTCCCGTCAGCGCGGACTGATCCACTTCTATCGGGTCGCCCTCCAGCAAGCGCGCATCTGCCGGCACGATGTCGCCCAGGCGCACGCGGATGACGTCGCCCGGTACCAACTCACGCGCCTCCGGGGTGGCCCACTTCCCATCGCGTTTCACTCGGGCCTTGATCGCCAGCTTGGCCTTCAGCGCGGCGATGGCGTTGCCCGCCTGGTGTTCTTCCCAGAATCCGACTACGGCGTTGGCCAGAAGCAGCAGGAGGATGATGGCAAAATCCGGCCAATGCTGGGCGGCCGCCGAAAGGATCACAGCGGCTTCAATCATCCACGGGATAGGACCCCAAAAATAGGTGAGGAATTTGAGTAACGGATTGGTTTTCGTTTCTTCGATCTCGTTAGGCCCATATTGGGCTAGCCGTTTCTCTGCTTCAGCTTGGCTGAGGCCGTCCGGCGACGTCCCCAGCTTTGCCTGCAGTTCCGGCATGGGAAGGGATTCTAGATCGTCCTTCACATTGGGCTTCGATTCGGGGGACTCGGGCTGGTCGGCATTGGGTTCCATGAGGGGGATTCTCCTGTCTTTGTGATGCCCGCTCTTCAGCCGTACTGGCGCATCGACGGCCGATGGCCACCAACTTGACGCAGGACCGGGGGTCTGGTAGACATCAGCCGCCGTGAAAATACTTCGTCTACCAGACACACGAAAGAAGAAATCATCATGGCAGCGCAAGCCGATGATGTCAAGCCGGCGAATCGTCAACCCGAGCCGGTGGCCAGCGGAGCACATATCGGATGCTGTACGAGCGCGTGCGAATCAGACGTTTGGGCCGAGCGCCGAAGAGAGGCCCGTGTCCCGAATGTGGCATACGAGTCTGGCTGCCACCGCGTCTCGACCGAGAAAGAGCCGACGCGTTGATCGGGAGTTGCCAGAAGCCCGAAGGCCGCGAAGGCTCGCCCGCCAAGATGCGCGCGGCCGTCGAGCGAGCGAGGAAGGAACTGACGTGAAACCACGGGACGACGCATCGTGAAGACGGCAAGTGGCACCCCTCCACACCCCGGGGCAGGAATGGTTTCCAATGCGTGTTGAGATGAACCACGCACCCGAAGGTTTGACGGAGCGCGGGGGCAGGCCGAAAGGCCCGCGGCCGGCGCTTGTGCTGCTGTACCTGCTGGCGGGCTTCCTGTTTGCGCAGGTGCACTTCCAGAGCACGCGCGAAAGCCCTCAAGCCACGTTGGCCGCTCTGGCCTCGGGCCGGGCGTACCCGCGATTCCAGCGCCGCGTTCTCGTTCCGCTTTTGGCGCGGGCGCTTTCCGACGCTCTCGGCCTGAACTTGCGCTTCTGCTTCTTGCTCATCGAATTCGCGGCCGCGGTAGGGCTTCTCGCCGCTTACGGGACGTTCGCCGCGCGCTTTATCGGCGACCGCGTGGGCCGGCGGCTATCGTTCCTTCTGCTCTATCCGCTGCTGTGGAATTCCTGCGTTCTGGCCAGGCAATACTTCCCCTCAGAGACTCCGGCCGCGTTGCTGTTCGTATTGGGGATCAACTGCCTCATGAGCAGGCGAACCCTCTGGCTGTGGCTGGTGTTTGGTTTGGCGTGTCTGAACCGGGAGACGAGCCTCGCGCTTGCGTTGGCTTGCCTCGTTGCGCGGCCTGCGGGGGAGCCGCGCCGCACCGCGGTTGCCCGCGCCGCGGGCATGGCCTTGGTCTGGCTCGCGGCCAGGGCCTGGCTGGCCGCGTCGTTTCCTGCCCCGGTCGGCGTAGCGGTTTGGCCATCCCGCGTGGCCTACAACCTCGAATTCCTCCGCGCGCTGGGCCGCCTGGAGCGGTATGCGAGGCCATGCCTGTTGCTGTTCGGAGGCGCGTGGCTCGCCGCGCCGTTCGCGTGGAAGCGGCTGCCCCGGCCCGTGAAGGGATTGGTCTTGCTGGCCTTGCCGTACGGCCTGGTTGTGTTCTGGACGGATTGGCTATGGCGAGGGGAGTCCTACCCGGAACTCGTCCCCATCGTGTTCGCGCCGGCGCTGTTCTGGCTGCGCGCGGGTCTGCCCGCGTGGGGCCTGCGCCGGCGCGCGGCGCAAAGCGGAGAAGCGGGTGCGGCCGCGCCCGGCTGGAGCCGAGCGTTTCCCACCATCGCCGCGTGGCTTGGCGCCGGCGCGGCTGCGGAGCGCATTCGGCGGCTTCCCTGGCATTGGATGGCGGTGTGCGTGCTGCTCGCCTACGCGTGCGTGCGCGTGCACGCGGCCGCGACGGTCGAGTTCATGGACAACACGCGCGAGGCCCTCGCGATGGGCTACGCGCCCAGGCCCTTCCAATACCGCATCCTCGTGCCCTGGGCAGCGGGGGAGATCAGCCGCTACGCGGTCGTGAATCTCCGCACCGCGATGAACGCGGTCAACACGGCATTCGTGTGCCTGCTCCTGTTCGCGTATCGATCCTATCTCACCCCGCTCACCGGCCGGCGCGATGCGTCCCGCCTGTGCTTCCTCATCCTCTGGCCGATTCTGTTCAACTACGCCGCGCTGAACCGCCTCTACTATCCCGCGGACCTGCCGGGCATCGCGTTTTTCGTGGTCGGCGCGGTGTGCCTGCGCCGGCGACAATGGGCGCTCTACTACGCCGTGTTCTGTCTGGCGACGTTCAACCGGGAGACCAGTTGCTTCCTGACTTTTCTGATGCTCTTCACCCAGTGGCGCCGCGGCAGGGCGGGCCGGCTGCTGGCGCACGCGGCCGCGCAATTTGCCATTTGGGCCGCGATCAAGGTCTGGCTGGCGTGGACGTTCAGAGACAATCCGGGGCCTGCGTTGTTCGAGAACCAGATGCACGGCAACCTGCAAAGCGTCCTTCGCTTGCTTTGTCTGCGGCCGGATGCGCTGAGGTATCTCCTTGTTTTCGGTCTGGCGTGGGCCGCGGTGCCGTGGGCGCTGCCTCGGCTGCCGCCGTTTCACCGCCGCGCGCTGCTAGTCGCGATCCCTTTCCTGGTCGGCATGAGCATCGTGGGCAACCTGCTGGAGGTGCGCATCTACGGCGAATTGATTCCGCTGGTGACGGCCCCTGCGATCGTGTGGGTGCGCGAGAAGGCCAGAGAAGGAGCGCTGTAGCGGCCCTTATCATCCCGGTGTCCCAACGGGGCAACCTATCCCGCATGTCTTACCAGCCGAAGTAGAGAAACGTCGGAGACGGCCGCCAATGGACGGCTGTGCTTGCGAATGAGGCTCGTCGATTCGTGGACCGTCTCTTGCGAAAGTGAGCGGAAGGGCTGGCCCTTCGGGCGAGCCCCACAAGAGCCTGGAGCGTCGGCCCCGACACGATCATCGGCGTGGGCTTTGGCAAAAGTGCACAACGGTTTTGGCCCAACTCTCTGCAAAGCAGCGACGGAGCTTTTCCTGACAGGTGAATTGTGTAAACTGCCACCCGATCGCCTGTGTCCTAAGATCGGCCTGATCGCACGGATCGAGTGGAGCAACCATCATGTCCTGCCGCCTGCTTTGCCGAATGGGAGCCCTTCTGGTCATCGCTGCCGCGTCCGCCGGCGCGGCCGACGCGGACTCGCTCTGGGGGCCGAACAGCGGCTGCCTGCGCGGCGAGTTCACCCGCGACAAGCCCATGGCCGCACGCGCGCGCACGATCGAGCCGCTGAACCAAGACAAGGATTGCGCCGTTCGGTTCCGCTTTCGCACGGTGGGCCGCGGAACCTACGCGGGGGTGGCGTACGTGGGAGTCCGGCAGGCTTCGTCTCGGTGGGACGCCAACGCGGTCGGAGTGTTCATCTTCCGGCACAGCGAGAAAAAGGGGCTCGTGGCCGCGCCCTTTGCTTTCGACGCCGCGGGCAAGCGGCATCAAAGGCGGGACGTGATTCCGCTCGAATACGACACGGCCTACGACGTGAAGGGCGCGTACTCCGCGGCCAAGAAGACCGTGTCGGTCGCGGCGTGGGACGCGATCACCGGGAAAAAGGTGGGCGAGCGCACGCTTCAATTGCCCCAGGATGTCAAGTGGTCCGCCAACCAACTCGCCTGCTGGAACCATGCGGACGGGTACGCGCGCGGCATGCGGCTCACCCTGTTGATAGACCGCCTGCAACTGAACGACTCCGCCCCGCTGGAGTTCACCACGGACCTTTCCGATCTGCCCATTGGCGACGATGGGCGGCTCGTGTGGTATCAAGCCCCGCGGCCAGCGCTGATCCGCAAGCTCGCGGCCCCGCGCGAAGTGCTTGCGGGCCAGGATGCGGAGTTCGTCGCGCAGGTACGGCCGGGCCTGGCCGGGAAGGTTCGCTTCGCTCTGAAAACGTATGCCGGCCAGACCGTGTGGGAGGCGCGCGCGGAGATCGACGGGGGCCGCGCGTCGGCCGTGTTGCGCGCGGAGGAAGCCGCCCGATTGGACAAAGGCAGCCGCGTCCTCGTCGCCACGGTCCGGGACAAAGTGCGGCGCCGCGCGTACGCGGCCGTGCGCCTGCGCGGGCGCATCTTTCGCAACG
>JAJRTI010000186.1 GCA_024278415.1 Planctomycetota bacterium
CCGAGGGGTGAAGCGCGATCCCCAATTGCTCGAGGAGGTCTACCGGCTCGCCTGCCGATATGCCGGCCAGAGCCCGGGGCAAGCCGTGTTCGTGCCGGAGATACAGCAGGCGATGGATGCGAACGTCGGGTGGCAACGCATCCTTGCATATCTGCGGTTCCTGGACGGGTCACTCCTGCTCAAGCTTGTGCCGCCCATGGAGCTACGCCTCAAAAAGCGCAAGGGGAGCAGCAAGGTATGTCTCTGCGACCACGGGTTGAGGGCGAGTTGGCTCCAGGAGGTGGTGCCGCTTGATGCCGAGGGGTTGGCGAACGCGCCGCACCTTCGCGATCTCGCCGGGCACTTGGCCGAAAGCGTGGTGGGCTATTTCCTCGGCGGGCTGCCACATCTCGGCCTCGCGCACTTCCCGGAGCGCGGCAGTGAGCCCGAGGTCGACTTCGTCATGACGATTGGCGAGCAACGCATTCCAATGGAAGTGAAGTACCGCCTGAAGATCGACCCGCACCGCGACACCCTGGGGCTGAGGGCATTCATGGAGAAGACCGTGTACAACGCGCCGTTCGGTATCTTGGTGACACTGGAGGACGACGTGGTCGTTCCGGACCCGCGCATCGTCGCGGTCTCGCTCCCATCGCTCCTGTTGCTGCGCTGAGATGCCGCGGCCGGCGGGGGGGGGGAAGCGATCAGTACACCCCGTGCTCCGCAATCGCTTCCCCCATGACCACAATATGCTCTGCGGGCACGCGTGGCGCAACCGAGCAGGCTGAACTGAGGATGTACCCGCCGCCGGCCATCGCGGAGTCGAGCTTCTCCTTCGCGTCCTCGCGCACCTGGTCGACCGTGCCGTGGAGAAGGATGTTCACTGAGTCCACGTTGCCCTTGAGGAACACGTCGGGGCCGATGCGCTGCTTCGCGTCCGCGAGAATCGTGTCGCCTAGCGGCGGCGGGTCCATGGTGTCGAGGCCGTCGATGCCGGTGGCCTGCATCAACTCGAGCCGGTCGCCGATGTTGCCGCACGTGTGTACGTAGCACTTCACCCCCGCGGCCTTGATCGCGTCGTGCACCTGCTTCTCGTACGGCAGCACGAACTCCTCGTAGAACGCCCGGCTGATGAAGCCGCCCCCCGCGAACGCGCTCGACATGAGTATCGCGTCCACCCCGCGGGCGGCCTGCCGCGTCGCGAGGTCGGCCGCACCGGCCGCGAAGCGCTCGAGGATCGCTTTGCACTTGCCGGGGTCGTCCATGAGCGCCATGAGCCCGTTCTCGTAGCTGAGCCGCTCCATGAGCTGCGTGAACGGCGAGAAGACCTCCGCGTGCACGCTGAATTCCTCGCCCACCTGTTCGACGACGCGGTCGATGATGCCGAAGATGTGCTCCGGGAAGGGCTCGCCGGTCGGCTCGAAATCGTAGTGGAAAGGCGGGGTCTTGAGCCCGCCAAGCGTGTGCGGGTCCTCGTAGTAGAGCAGGTCCGGGTCGAGGTCGTCGAGCGTGAGTTTGGCCGGCTCCACGTGCACCGCGAGGTCGTCGTGGGGGCAGATGCACTGCTCGCCGTTCTTGTAGTGGATCACGTCCTTGTCGTCCCCCCGCTCGATGCGGTCGATCCACTGTCCCGCGTCCGGATGCCTCCCCGGGAGGTTAATGAGTATCCCGTCGAAGTCGTACCGCCGCGCGAGCGCGATGAACGCGTCCGCTATGACTTCGGTTCGGGTCCAATACTCGACCGGATCGAGCCCGAGGTGGATGAGGTAGTGGCCCATGCTGAGCTGGCACATGAACGGCACGCGGTCCGCGTGCGTCAGGTTCATGGCCGCGAGAATGCGTTGGCGTGATGGCATGAGAGACTTCCGGGGTTTTGGAATCGGGAATGTAGGATGCGGAATGGGGCCGTTGCCGGTCCCTTATGCCGCTACGGAGTTGGCAGGCTAGCCACGCCTGAGGCGGCGCAACTCCGCCAGGCGGACGCGCCAATATGCTCGATCTTTGTCCTCCAACTCTTGCTGCTCAAGCCGAAGCTCACGCAAGACAGCATGCACGATCGCTTCGTCCTGGTTCGCATGTGCTTAGGGATGGTCGGCCGCTACTGCGCAAGCGCGCCTTCCCGATGCTCGCAGGAAAGCCGGCCCCTGAGGCCATGTGGCAGCCATCTCCAGTAGAAGCTCTGGAGTTCGAAGTTCCCGCGCCAACCATGGGCCGACTCCGTCCTGTTCGTCAGGCCGCGTGCTGGCATACTCGAAAAGCGGCTCAAGCAGGCGGGCGATGACATCGTAGTCGCGGGGCCGTTGGGTCTTCTTGACATCGACGAGACGAGCAATGTCCAAGACCTGGAAATCGACCCCGTCCACTGTCACGCCCACCGAGTCCTCCCACGCCTGCTGGAACTCGTCTACACGAGGCGGCCTCCCCATGATGTCGACGCGGTAGTCACCCACGTCCGTAGGCGCCATGAAATGGACGGCATGCCCGCGCTGGAGAAAGTCCTCTTGCAGAGGAGGCAGAAATCGCTGCTTTGCGCCAAGCGATTCGAGAGCCGCGCGGAGCCTCTCGATGTTGTCATCCGTCAGCTCCACCCATAAGTCTGCATCTCGCGTCGCTTCGATAGCCCCATAATGTAGGCATGCCTGACCGGAAATGACGATGTATCGAACCGCCTGCCTATTGAGCGCGGCCAAAACGGTTGTGAAGGGATTGGATGGCGAGGTTGACACTATTGGTGCGCAGTTTGTTCCACTGGTGCCACGTCTGGTTGGCAAGCCGGAACCTCTGTTCGGGCGAGAGATTATACCACTCGATGCGCTCACGCCGATCTTGCATCACGTCTTCGTCTGGTTCGGCAAGCTGATAGTCCCTGCCAACCACAGGTAGCGTTTGGGGCGGGTGATTCCTGCTGTTCGCCATGTCATCTGCCTCGCCCAATGTCATCATGGTCATAGTACCGTGAGGTCCGCTGCAACGCAAGCGGCTGTGGAGGAAGCCCGCCGATGAGACAGACCGGCCACTCAAGACCTCTGGAGACCCACTGCCGCCTGGAGAAAGGATTCATCGTCGCATCCCCTGGAGGAGGCGCTGCATCTCGACCAGGCCGCTGCTGCTGCGGGGACGGCGGAAGCGGAAGCCCAATTCCAGCAGGCCCAGAACTGCCTCACGCCTGTCCTCGTAGTCGAACTCGCGCAACTCTTTCCTGCGAACCGCGTCCAGCGCGGGCCCGGCCTTCTGCCAGGTTTCCACCCAACGTTTGCCAAGTTCGTGATCCAAGGGGTGTCCTTTCGTTCCATGAGGGCGGCACGCCATCCCCCAGCGCAAGCAGTCCAGACCCCTTTTTCGGGAGTGTAACTCCGCCCAGGAAGACCGTCAAGCAAGCGCCGCGCGTGGAGTGGGCTCCAGTTCGGCCGCGGCCGCGAGGGACGTGAAGCAGCAGGCGAGCAAAACGATAATGGCGACGTGCATCTCTTCCTCTCTGTTTTGGCTTCCTCGCTGTTTCATGTGGGTAGCGCTCAGCCTGCCCTGCTTGCCAATGCATGGGTCTTGGCGCGGCCGCAGCGCGCCCGGAAACGGCCGGCAGGCAGCGGTCGTTGGTGCGAGCATCTACTGGCCCCAACGGGGCGTGACATACCAGCCCGGGGCGAAGCCCCGGGGAAACGCGGACAACCGTACCTCACAAGCCCTGAAAGGGCGAGACAGGGTGAACCCAACGCATGGGCCACGGAATGTCACGCCCTTTCAGGGCTGGGGACTCTGATGATGGCTCGCTACCCGGGGCTGCGCCCCGGGCTGGTATGTGCGGCCCTTTCAGGGCCAAGGCCGTGTCCCAGCCAGTCGCATTAGTGCCTTAGCCATCCGGAACTGGTATGGAAAACAAGATGTTGCGTGGTGTGCGCGCACTCTTGGCAGGGTATTGCGTATTGCGTATTCCGTATCTCGAATCGCGATCCGAATACGCAATACGCAATACGCAATACGGAACAGCGAACCTGCCCTCCACACGCCACGTCTTGCCTCTGATGCATGACAGCCAGAAGCCTTGGGTTGCGGGCGAAGCCCGCCTTGTTACACCGGGCCTCACATCCTGCGACTCGCCGGCGAGCAATATCCCAATTCAACCCACGTCAAACAGCGAAGAACCCTGTTTTGCGTTGGCGGAGGGGACATGAACCAAGGACGAGACGCGTCCGATTTCGTGCCCCCAGACCTCCAGACCCGCGGCTACTCCACGCTCACGCGCTCCCGCAAGATCCTGTCACACCCGCGCCTGCGGCGCCAGAGCCACAAGCGACGAAACGGCAAACGCCAGGATCAGAGTCCCTTCCCGCATCTTCACGTTACACCTCGCGGAAGGATTGCGGAAACGGATATGGGTCCCACGGATGTTTGCAGAACCCACGGATGCAGAGGGAACAGCACAGAATCCCCATCCGTGGGTTCTGCCAATACCCGTGAGACCTTCCGTTCCTATCGATCCGGGCTGGCTTTCGCGGCTACCCCTCCTGCGGCGTACCCGCGTCCTTCACCAGCAGGTCGTTGATGCGCCGGGCGAACGCGGCCGGATCCTTGACCTCCGACCCCTCGGCGATGACCGCTTGGTCGTAGAAGAGCCGGGCATAGTCGTCGATGCGCGGGTCTTTGGGGCTCTTGGCGTGCAGATCTCGCATCGCGGCTACCGCGGGGTGGTTGGGGTTGAGTTCGAGGATACGCTTGATGGCGGGCGGTTCGTCGCCGCGGTTCAGCCGCGCCATGAGGCGCTCCATGTGCGCGCTCGCGTCGCCCTCGTCCGCGACCAAGCAAGCCGCGCTCTGCTTGAGCCGCTTGGACAACCGCACGTCCTTCACGTCGGTGAGCTTATCCTTGAGCACCGCGAGCAGATCGCGATACGCCTCTTGCGTCACCTTCTGTTCGTCCTCATCGCCGGCGTCGATATCGCCTTTATCTGCGGCCTTGAGATCCTTCTCCTTGTATTGCGGGAGCGATTGCACCATGAACTCGTCGAGCGGGTTCGTGAGCAGCAGCACCTCCCAGCCCTTGTCCTTGAACGCTTCGATGGCCGGCGAGTTCTCGATAATGCCGCGGCTTTCGCCAATGAGGTAGTAGATCGCGTCCTGGCCCTCGGGCATGGCCTCCACGTACTTCGCGAGCGTCGTGTACTCGCCCGGCTTCGTCTTGGTCGATTCGAACAGCAGCAGGTCGGCGACCTTCTCGCGGTTCGTCCAGTCCTGGCTCACGCCTTCCTTGAGCACGTCGCCCAGCTCCTTGTGGAACTTGACGTACGCGTCGTATTCCTTCTCCTTCATCTCCGCGAGCGTGTCCAGCACCTTCTTCACGAGGTTGTTCTGGATCTTGGTGAGCATCGGGTTCTGCTGAAGCATCTCGCGGGACACGTTCAGCGAGAGGTCCGACGAGTCGACGACGCCCTTGACGAACCGCAGGTAGAGCGGCATGAGGGCTTCGCAGTCGTCCGTGATGAAGACGCGTTTGACGTAGAGTTGGAGCGAGGCCTTTGGCGGCCCCCACATGAAGTCGAAGGGCCGGCGCTTGGGGAGAAAGAGGAGGGCCTTGAACTCGAGCTTGCCTTCGGCCGAGTAGTGGATGACCTTGGCCGGGCCTTCTGTGTCGCGGGAGATGTGCTTGTAGAACTCCTCGTACTCCTTTTCCTTCACTTCCGACTTCGGCCGCAGCCAGATCGCCTTGCCGGAGTTGAGTTGCTCCTCTTCCTTCCGAGGCTCCTTGCCTTCTTCCTTGATCGTCTTTACGCAGATGATGGGATGCTCGACGAAGTCGGAGAATTTCTTGACGATGCTTTCGAGTCGCAAGGGGTAGAGGTAGTCGGTGGCGTCCTCGGGCAGATGCACGATCACGTCGGTGCCGTGGGCCTCCTTCTCGACGGTCTCCAGCGTGTACTCGCCCTGGCCGTCCGACTCCCACTTCACGCCTTCGCTCTTGTCCGTGCCGGCGCGGCGGGTCACGACGGTGACCTTCTCGGCGACCATGAACGCGGAATAGAAACCCACGCCGAATTGGCCGATCAGCTCCGGGCGGTCCTTGGCGTCCGCCTCTTTGAGCTGTTGGAGGAACTCCTGCGTCCCGGATTTGGCGATGGTGCCCAATTCCTCCACGATCGACTCGCGGGACATGCCGATGCCGTTGTCCGACACCGTGAGCGTGTTGTCGTCCTCGTTGGGGATGATCTTGATCTTCCAGTCCGAGTCGCCTTCGAGCAGTTCCTGATTGGTCAGCGACTCGAAGCGCAGCTTGTCGATCGCGTCGCAAGCGTTGCTGATGAGTTCGCGCAAGAAGATGTCTTTGTTGGTGTAGAGCGAGTGGACGATGATGTCCATCAGTTGCTTCAATTCAGCTTTGAACTCCATCTTTTCAGCGGACATAGCGGTACGACCTCCTTAATAGTCAGCTCCGATGGGATGTTACGAACCCCATATTGTACGCATTGTGCAGGGCGAATCAAGCTTGACCGCATGCGGCTACCATCCCCAACGGGGATGCGGATACCCGCTGGCCCTTCGGGGCAGACGTCCGGGGGCCACACTGGCCCGGATCGGTCTCCCGGCACGATGCAGGCTGACAACGCAAATGCCTCAGAACGCGGCTGGCTATTGATCGGTCGGGCGGCTCCGGCTATAAGGGGCGGCTGTCATTCGATACTCGCGCGTTACGCCATGCCCTTTCGCCCCCAAGGAGATCCCCATGTGGAAGGCAGTCGTCGTCGGCACGAAGCCGCCGTTTGGCCGCATCAAAAACGTCTTGAAGCTCAGCGATCGTGTTGAGATCGCCGCAGTGTGCGACTTGAACGAGGAGTGGGCGAAGCAGTGCGCCGAGGAGTGTGGCGTGCCGCACGCGTTCACAGACATCGACGAGATGCTCGGCAAGGTCGAGTGTGACATCGTGTTTATCTTCACAGGAACGTACGCGCGGCAGCCGCTCGTGACGGCCGCGGCGAAAGCGGGAAAGCATTTGTTCACGGAGAAGCCCCTCGCGCTTTCTCTCGAAGACGCCCAAGCCATGACCGACGCTGTGCGCGGCGCAGGCGTGAAGTATCAGATCGGGTACCAACTGCGCACGCACTACTTCGCCCGCGCGCTTAAGGCGGTCGTGGACAAGGGCATCCTCGGCGACCTCACGTCGTGCATGTCCCGGCGCTTCATGCCGTCGCAGCACTGGGGCGGGACCGAGGACAACCCGCGGTGGTACGGCATCCAGGAGAAGAGCGGCGGCATCACGGTCGACTACATCACCCACGACATCGACCTGTTGAATTGGATCGTGGGCGACGTGACGCACGTGTACGCCGACATCCGCCGCGGCCTTTGCAAAACTGCCGACGACAACGTGTGGGCGGTGCTCGATTACGCCAACGGCGCGATGGGCATGATCGGCGCCAGCTTTACCGCAACGTATCCCTCGGCCGAAATCGGCATCTTCGGCACGGAGGGGAGCGCGATGCTCACCGGGCAGTACAAGGGCGCAAGTGTGAAGCTTTGGGGGAAGGACGAGTTGCCCGCGGCGGAGTACGTGGACATAGAGCCCCAACCTCAAGACGTGACAACCGTCCAGTTCCAGAACTTTTTCGACGCGCTCGACGAGGGCCGCGACCCCAGCCCGGACATCGTCGACGGCTTCAAGGCGCTCCAGGTTGCGCTGGCGATGCAGGAGTCGGCCGCGACCGGCGCGCGGGTGGCCGTGGGCGAGTAGCCGCAGTCCAGGAACGCGATGCGCATCGCGTCCCCCCTCCCAGGGGGGACCACAGGGGGGTCGGTCCGGGCCGGGCGCAGGGTTTCCGCCGAGGCTACCCCCCCCTTCAGTTCCCCCCCCCTTGAAGGGGGGGATGGCGGCTTCCGCATCGCGTCCCCGGCTCCAGCAGACGATCGTACGCCGCCTGCGTGCGTGCGACCATGCGTTCGATGGTGTAGTCCTGCACGCGGCGTTGCCCCTCGGCCGCGAG
>JAJRTI010000187.1 GCA_024278415.1 Planctomycetota bacterium
CGATTCCCGCACGTGCGGGACTTCCGCATCGCGTCCCCGACGCCAGACCGCCTGAAGGCGGGACTCCGAACAGTCCAAACGCTCATGGGACGCCCTCCTCGTGCAGCTCCTTTTCCTCGGGCGACTGCGCCTGGACGTCGCTCGAAGGAGCGGCGATCGCCTCAGAGAGCACGTCCCGCGCGCATGCAAACCGGCCGCGGCGCTTGAGCGCGTCCAGATACGGTCTGAGCGCGTCCTTCCGGCCGCCGGCCCAGGCCTTGGCCAAGTACGCTTCTGCGCGGCGCCAGTCCTTGGCCTTGGTCCGCTCCTGGCCCCAGAGCAGGAACAACTCCGCGAGCCCGGCCCGCGCAGCCAGCACCACAGGCTTGTCCTCCGTATTGATCAGCCGCTGATAGAGCTTGGATCCCTTGGCGAACTTCCCCTGTTTGGCCAGCGCGTCGGCCCAGTGCAGCCGGCACACGGGCAAGGACACCGGCGGCTTGACTCCGAACAGCGATTCGTACCGTTTGGCGGCCAGCGCGTAGTCCTTGGCCTGCCAGGCCATTCGGGCTCGCCAAGCCAGGCCCCATACCCGTAACATGGACAGCGAATACTTGTCTCGACACGCCCGATCCGCGAGAGCAGCGACGGCCTTGTCGTAGGCCGGGCTTGCGGACACGCTCTGGAACGGCTCCCAAGAGACGCCGCACTTCTGCGCTTCAAGGAGCAGCTTGACGTGGGCCGCCACGCGCGCGGCGTCTGGCGCGCCCAACTCCAACAGCTTCTGGCACGCGTCCGCGGCGAGCGCCCAATTGCCTGCGCACTCGTGGGCTTTGGCGGCGAACCGATAGACGGGCGCGTACCGCGGCGCTTGGTTCTGCGCCATGGAGAGGAACAGCGTGGCCTCCGCGATCTTGCCCTTGTCAAGCGCCTCCATCCCGCCGCGCAAGGCTGGCGGAGCCGCAGCAAACGCCAGCGGGCCGGCCATGAGGAAGAATGCTACCCCCCCCCCGCAAGAACCGGGCCAGCGCGGCCTGATTGGCCTGCGAAATTCCGTCCCTGTCGCGTGGCACATGCTGCATCACGGATCCCTCTTGCGCAGCCTTTGAATGAACACGGTGATCGGTCAAGCCGCGCCGCGAATTGCTCTTTACAGCAATGTGTTGCATTGTGTCAAGGGAAAAAACTTCAGGAGTTTCTCCACGGAGGTTTGCTGATCCAAGCGGCCAATGCCGCTGGCTTGTAGTAGGGCGATTCATCGCCCGTTTGTGCGGCCTGGCCGACGGGCGATAAATCGCCCTACTACCAACAGCCCCGCTCGTCCATCATGCTCGGACACACATCACAGTCGTCACAACCTCCAGGCCACACCGGCCTTGGGCCGCGGTCGTTGCGCATTCTGGGGAAACTCGTGAAAAATGTGCGGAGCAGGTTGGCGCTGTCAACACGCCCAACAAAGCTTGTCACGTAGCACAACAGCATGCGGTGTGGAGGCGTCTCACCACGCCGGCGTGGTGAGGTTTCCCTCTGCGTTACGGAAGAACCGCAATCTGCCGGACGGCGGACGCCAGGGCGCAGAGACACAAGGCGAGGAGGCTTGTGCGCGCGTCGTTCACGGCGTAAACTTCGGGTTCCTCGCTATTTCGTGTGGGGGATGCACTCAAACGGATGCCACAAAGACACCAAGGCACAAAGGATCACAAAGAGGAATGAGACGCCGAATGGCATATCCTTGGTGAAACTTGGTGTCTTGGTGTCTTGGTGTCTTCGTGGCCTCCGAACCTTCGTGGTTTGGCCATCGGAGGCCACAGAGCGATACGCATATGACCCACATCAAACAGCGAAGAACCAAACTTCGGGCCATTTGAGGGGCTATCATATCGCTACACATGAGCCAACGGAAGACCGATGCCCGGCCGAGCGTTCGCCGCGCTCGGAAGAGAATTGCGGACGTGATCCCTGAACTGGAGGAGCCGTCATGTTCCAGCATAGCTTGCTGACTGACCGCGACGTGGAGCAGCTTGCCGACGCGGTGCTCACCGTGTTGGAGAAGGTCGGGGCGCTCTACCAGAATGAGGAGATCCTCGGGGCGCTCGATAAGGCGGGCGCGCGGGTTGACTTCCAGCGGCAGGTGGCGACGTTCCCGCGGCGGATGGTGACGGAGTTCGTCGGGCAACTCCGCGCGGGAAGGGAGCCAGACGATGGCGACGGCCATCGTTCCTTCGCGCCGCCGGGCAAAGGCAAGCTCTTTCACCAACTTTGCCAATACTACTACGACGCGGCCGCGGGCGAGCGGCGGCTCGGCAACCGGCAAGACTACATCACACTGCTCAAGCTCGGCGACGTGTTGCACCCGGATGACGGCGTGGGGCAATGTCTGCTCATGGCGGACGCGCCGGCCGCGATCGAGCCACTCGTGGCCACGCTGCTCCAGTTCGAGCACGTGCGCCGGCCGCGGGGCGCGTACGTGCAGGACGTGCGGCAGGTCGACTACCTCATTGAAATGCAGCGCATCGCGGAGTGCGAGGATCTGCATTGGCTCGCCAACGTGGGTTTCTCCAGCCCCTTGCGCTTCGGCAAGGACGTGGCCGAGCGCTTCGTGTACACCATGAAGCTCGGCCGGCCGATTAGCACGTACGTCATGACCATCGCCGGCGCGGGCACGCCCATCACCGCGGCCGGCTGTACGGTCGTCTCGGCCGCGGAGTTCCTCGCGCAGTGGATCACCGGCCGCGCGCTCAACCCGGACGGGCCGCTCCGCGGGGGCGCGTGGATCGCGACCATGGACATGAACACAGGCGAGGGGAGCTACCTCGCGCCGGACGCGATGGTCAGGGGCCTGGCGCTGAGCGAATTCCTGCGACGATGGACGACGGTGAGCGTCGGCGTGGGCGGCGGCGACTACTGTCCCGCCAAGACGCCCGGCCTGTACGCGGTCCTCGAAAAGGCGTACCGCGCGATGACCGTCGCCGCGTTTACCGGCTCCCACCCCGGCGTGGGCTCCGGCCACTTAGACGGCGGCCTGACCATCAGCCCGGTGCAACTGCTGCTCGACCGAGACCTGTCCGACGCGCTCGCGCATTTCGAGACGCCCATCGAGGTGAACGACGACACGATCGGCCTGAGCACGATCCTCGACGTTGCGCACGCGGAGACCACGAACTACCTTGAGACCGAGCATACGCTACGGCACTTCCGCTCAGCGACATGGCTGCCGGACTTGCTGACCCGGATCGGCTGGGAAGGCCCGGAGTTGGAGGCGCAAGTCGTCGCCAAGGGACAGGGCAAGGTCGATGAACTTGTTAGTGCACATCAGCCGCCTGGCTTCGACGCGGGTAAGTTGGACGCGATGCGCGAGGTGGTTGATCGGGCGCGGAAAGAACTTGGCTGAGTCTTTTCGGTAGTGCGTATTCCGTATTCCGTATTCCGTATTTCGGATTTCGTCTCGCCGCTCTGGATACGTAATACGGAATACGCAATACGCAATACCTCTCCCAGGATGACACCCCATGAGCGATTCACTTGACGTTGACCAACTGATCGCCGCTGCATCCCGCCACCTGTGGCAGAACTACTTCGTGGGCACGACGCCGGCCGAGCGGCACACGGTGCTCGTGCGCGGGGAAGGGCTGTA
>JAJRTI010000188.1 GCA_024278415.1 Planctomycetota bacterium
CACATCTACCAGGCCAACAGCGACCAGATGGCCAACGCGAACGCGATTCGCGTGGGCCAGGAACTCTTGATCCCCGCTCCCAGCGAGCGCATCCTCGCCGCGGCCGGCCGCAGCACCGCCCCCGCGCCTGCGCCCGCGCCCTCCGAAGTGGCGGCCGCCGTCGCGGCGCCGGCCTCTGCGCCGACCTTCTCCCCGCGCACGCACAAGGTGCGCAGAGGCGACAGCCTCTGCAAGATCGCCCGCGAATACTACAACGGCGATGAGCGGCTGTGGACCAAGATCCTCTCGGCCAACCGGGACAAAGTCAAAGACCCCGCGCGTCTGCCCGTTGGCGTCAACCTGGTCATCCCGCCCATCTAGGCCCAAGGTCCACACTACCGATTCGTTGCGCATGATTCCGGGAAGCCGGCCGACAAGCCCTCCCCACTTCTCTCGGCTTCCCACAAGGGGTGATGCATGGCCACTCGCATTGCCGTCGCTATGAGCGGAGGCGTCGATAGCACGCTGGGCGCCTGTCTGCTCAAGCAAGAGGGACACGACGTCATCGGGGTCCATATGATTCTGGGGCAACACGCGGTCGATGATTCGGCCCGAGAGGCCGAGCACGCGGCCCAAACGATCGGGGCTCCCTTGCGCGTCATGGACTACCGACGCGACTTTCAGCCCATTGTCGATTACTTCTGCAACTCCTACAACCGGGGCCTCACGCCAAATCCCTGCGTGCGATGCAACCCGCAGGTCAAGTTCAACAAGCTCTGCCAGTTCGCAGACGAAGTGGGAGCGGAGCAAGTCGCAACCGGCCACTACGCGCGCGTCGCCCGACGCGGCGAACGCCTCGCCATCCAACGCGGGCTCGACGCGAGCAAGGACCAGTCCTACGTGCTGCATCGGCTCACGCAGGAGCAACTCGGCCGCATCGTGTTCCCGTTGGGAGATAGGCACAAGACCGACGTGCGCGCACTCGCGAAGCAGTTGGGGCTCGATGTGGCCCACAAGCCGGGAAGCCAGGAGGTTTGCTTCGCACCCGGCAGAGACCACACGGAACTCCTGCGCGCCATGTGCAAGGACGCAATTCGGCCGGGGCCGATCCTCGACACCGCGGGCCGAGTCGTCGGAGAGCATCCGGGCATCCAATTCTTCACCATTGGCCAGCGCCGAGGGCTCGGCGTCGCGCTCGGATCACCGAGATACGTGGTCGAGATCGATCCTGAACGGAATGCCGTGACCATCGGCACGGCCGAGGAGGCGTTAGGCGACGACGCGCAGGTGGCAAACGCGGTCTGGCAGGCCATTCCGGGGCTCGACAAGCCGCGCCGCGCGCTCGTGCAGATTCGGTACAATCACACGGCCGTCCCGGCCGTACTCGACCCCCTGGGCGAAGGCCGGGTGCACGTACAGTTCGACGAACCACAAAGCGCAGTCACGCCCGGCCAAGCCGCGGTCTTTTACGAGGGCGACGTCGTGCTCGGCGGGGGCTGGATCGAGCGGCAATAGCCGCGGGCTGAACGAGGGAGACGCGAGCCGCCCCCGCACGCGCACGGGCATCTTCCTGCCCTCCCACCTTTCTGACCCCTACACTTCTGCAAAACCACCCCCCCATGGCCACTCCCCTCCTGATCGTCTGCCTCGCCCTCGCCGCGCGTGCCCCAGCCCCCCCGACCTTCTACGCGTCCTACGACCACACGCTTGACGCGGACCGCGCGGCCGGCAACGGCAAGGCCCACGTGCTGCCCAACGCTAAGGTTCCCGATCCGCCGCGCCTCGTGCCCGGCGTGCTCGGCAACGCGGTGCGCGTGGACCGCCGCGGGCTCAAGTACGACGCCAAAGACAACCTCGACTCCGCGCAAGGGACGATCATGTTCTGGTTTCAGCCGGTCGATTGGTCGGGCGAGGACGGCCTCATGCACTATCTGTTCGGCACGCCCATGCGGCCGCGCTGCCACATGCTCATCTACCGCTACATGCGCACGAAGAAGAAGATCGGCGGCATTTTCGGCCAGTTCGCCTTCTACCTCCGCGGCGGTTCGCCGGCCGACGCCAAGCACTCGCTCGTCATTCCGCGCACCCGCGTGTCCGACGCGTGGCGGCCCGGCCAGTGGCATCACGTCGCGGCCACGTGGGGCCAGCGCGAGGCGCGGCTCTACGTCGACGCCGCACTCGTGGGCCAAGCCGCCGGCAAGCTCCCCAGCGTCCAGCCGGCGTTCTTCACGGTCAGCGCAAATGGCGGCGACAAGGGCAACGTGGCCAACCTGATCGACGAGTTCCGCATCTACGGCCGCGTCCTGCGCCTGCCCGAGATCGCGCGGGACTACGTGCGGGGGAAGCGCGCGTTGATCCAGCGCACAGCGAAGGGCGCAACGCGCCTGCCGGCCGATGAACTCGCGCGTCTGCTCAAGATAGGCTGCGCATTCCAAGATGGCCTCACCAAACTCTTCGTCCGCGTCGACGCGGTCGAGTGGCCCATTGCAGACCTGTCGCGTCTGCGCGCGTCCATGGCCGTGAAGGCCGGCCGCGGCGCGACGATCGGCGCAGTCGAGAACGTGGCCCTGTCCGAACTCGCCGTCGCCACGGCCAGGCTCGACGTCGCCGCACTGCCCCCAGGCAAACATCGGCTCGAAGGCCGGCTGTACGACGCGGCGACAGGAAAGACGCTCGCGTCGTGGTCGAAGGCCATCGAAAAACCTGACGCTCCGTGGCTCGGCAACGACATCGGCAAGAGCGACGAGCCATGCCCGCCGTTCGAAGCCGTGCGCGTCGATGGCGGCAACGTGCGCGTGTGGGGCAAGCATTACGACGTCGGCGACGCGTTCCTCTTGAGGCAGGCCGTGGTGCGGCCCGACCCCCGCGCCGCGTTGCACCGGTCGGTGAAACGGTTCTGGCGCGACGCGGCGCTCCTGGCCGCGCCCATTCGGCTCGCGGGCACAGTCGATGGCAAGCCGATCACGCTCGACACCGCGGACGTGCGGCTCCTCGCCGCGGCCAAGACGCACGCGGTCTTCAAAGCGACACGCACTGTCGGCAGGCTCACGGCCGCGAGCACGCTCCGCTTCGACGACGACAGCATCGTCACCGCGGACGTGGGCCTTCGCTTCGGCAAGCCCAGCCGCGTGCGCGACCTGCGGATCGAGATCCCACTCAGCACGGAGTACTGCCGTTGGATGAACTGGACGAGCATGGCCGGCAACCGCGACGCGAGCGGCGCAGGCGCCATTCCTGAGGGCCAAGGGATCGTGTGGAAGGGAGTGTTCCACCCGCTGCTCTGGCTCGGCGACGACTACCGCGGCTTCGGTTACTTCTGCGACAACAGCCGCGGCTGGACCGGCGACCTCACCGCGCCGGGCCGGGTCGCCATCCGCCGCGAGGGCGACTCGACAACCATCGTGCTGCGTCTCGTGCCGGACGCGACGCTTGAGCAATGGAGCACGAAGATCAGTTTCATCGCCACGCCGGCGCGGCCGCTGCCGAAGCATTGGCGCGGCATGACCTTGGCCGGGAACTTCCGCGTGCATCCGGTCGCCTACAAAGAGGGCTGTCCCATCCATGCCGTGTACTGGTGGACGACCGCTTTCTTCGAGCAGAAGCAAAACCACTTCTCGTCCCCGCGCACCGACACGCTGCGGCTCGACGCGATCAAGAAGGCCATCGCCGCGAGCGGCGACAAGCCCACGAGCCACATGTTCTACACCTACCCCAACAGCTACCACCATCCCATCGTGCCGTTCTTCTACAGCGACTGGTGCAACAAGTCCACGGAGGACTTCGTGAGCCTGCTGAGCCAAGGAGACTTGCCGATCTCGACGCGAGTCGATTGGAACTCGTCGATCAAGGACTGGTGGCTGTGGCAGATGAGCCAGCTCGCGGACCTTGGCGTGGACGGCATCTACTGCGACGACCCGTACACGCACCCCAGCTTCAACGACCGCACCGGCACCGCGTTCGTCGGCGAGGACGGCAAGGCGCGCGGCAACTATGGGCTCTACGGCCTGCGCGAATACCTCCGCAGGCTGCGCACGATGCTGCACCAAAAGGCGAACTACCCGCACATGATTCTGCACATGTCGAACCAACTCACGCTGCCGTTCCAGATCTACTTCGACAGCTTCGCCAACGGCGAGCACCTCAACCGGCGTCTGAAGCAGCATTACATCGGCAAGCTCAGCACGGACGAGATACGCGCGCAGTACCTCGGCTACCAGTGGGGCAACATCCCTCTGATCTTGCCCGAACTCGGCGGCAAGTTCCGCAAGAGCCCGGCCGCGACCGAGGAGATGCTGTCGCTCATCCTGCCCCACGACGTGCTGATCTGGGTTGCGTGGTGCCACGCGGCGACCACCAAAGCGTACAACGCCGCGCTGCAAGACGAGTTCAAGACATGGGCCGACGACTGCACGTTCCTGCCCTACTGGGAGGCGCGCGACATCATCGCCGGGCAGGACGACACACTCGTCGCAAGCGCGTACGTGCGCGAGAAGTCGGTCCTGTTGATCGTGTCCAACTGGTCCGACGAGCCGCGGCAAGCGCGGCTCAAGATCGACTGGGCCACGCTAACCGGCGGCAAGCCCATGCGCACCGCGCAGTGCATGCTCGGCAAGGGCGCAGCGCAGTTGGCGGGAAACACGGTGGCTGTTGACGTCCCTGCGCGGAACTTGCGGTTGGTCGTTCTCAAGTAAAGCGGGCTTCGCCCGCAACCCGGGAGTGGATCCCGAAGCCTCGGGATCGCCTTCCGTTTTCACCGTACGGCAATGCAAGCATCGGAATGCGCAGGCATTCCGCTCCAGCTTCTTGTTTTGACGCGTCAGCGGCTGAGCTTGAGATCCAGCAGCCGAAGCGCACCTGCCGGCACATGCACTGAGACCGCCCCTCCCTGGACCGCAAGCGTCTCCCCGCTGAGCGCATCCGCCAACTCAGCTATTCGGTAGGGTGCGTTGGCCTTGAGCTTCGCATTCCGGTCGGCCGGCGTGAGGAAACCGGGGTCGACGAGAACCACCCTGTACGTGCCCTCGCCGGTCTTCCGCGCCATCCAATAGACGCCGGCCGCGGTGAAGGGCAGCTCCGCCGCTCCCTTGGCGAACCGATCCAGGATCTCCGGCTTCGCGTCCTTCGCGCGGACGCGCCGGCCTCCCTTGAGCATGTGCACGCCGTCCGTGTCGACAGTGTCCTTCGCCCATGCTTGGTGCCCGCTCTCCGGCCACGGCGGCAGAATCACCGGGAGGCCATAGGGATTTTCGGGGATGACTTGGTGGCCGTATCGCTTCGTGTTCATGAGATACGATGACGCGTAGTAGGGATGCGGCCGCGTCAGGCCCCAATCGTGGCCGCTGAACAGGCCGTTGCGGGAGAGCGGCGAGATCGCCGCGGGGTCGCGAATGGTCGCGCTGAGCCAGAAGCCATCGGCCGGCTTCTGCATGCGGAACGCGACCGGCGAGACGCCTACGATCTCCTCCCGCGTCGGCGGCACGACCAAGCCTTTGCCAAGCAGGTGCATGAACGTGTCGAACGCGAGCAGGCCGGTCTGGCGGAAGCTGAGCGCGCCGACCTCCGTACCGGGCTTTTCCTTGCCGCGGGGGGTGCGGAACACGTACATCATCTTGCCGAGCTTTAACTCGGTTGCGCCCGCGGCCGCGTAAGCCACGTAGTGCCGTAGCGCACTGTGCGCGTCGCCCAGGTTGTACTCGTACAGCTTGCACGTGCGCAGTTGGTCGTCGATGAGGTTGAGACCCCAGCGTTGCACCGCGCCCATGCGCCACAGGCCGACCCGCGCGACGAAGTTGAGCTGCGGGCAGCGGCTGTTCGACTCCTCGACCATGGGCACGATGATGGAACGGTACTTCGGCGCAAAGATGCGGTCCGCGTACTTCTTCACCGCCGGGACCGCGGCCCACCAGAGTTGTTTCTCCATGAGGTAGAAGCGCTTCTTCTTCTCTAAGCACACGTCCATGACCGGCAGCATGAAGCCGTCGATGAACGAATCGATCTGCGCGACGAGTTTAGGGTTGCCGTCCTTGAAATGCGACACGGGGTGCGAGTTCTCGTGCATCATGATGCCACGGCAAGTCGTGGGCGCCGCGTCGAGCCAGCGGCGCACCATCCCCACGCTCATGAACGGATCGAGCCCGTGCGCGACCGCGAGCACGTGCGTCGCGTGCGCGCGCTCCAGCCGGCTTGCGATCTGGAGCAGTTCCTCGACCGGCAGCTCCTTGCCCTGGCCCTTGTAGCCCGGCTCGCGGTATTGCACGAACGCGTTGAAGCGCAGGTTCTTGTAGGGATACGCCGCACGGAAGTCGTTGAGTTGCCGCGCGACCCAGCCCATCTGTTTCAGCGGCGGACTGCCGCCGGAGATCCAGATGTCGTACGTGCGGTCCGGCAGATTCGGGTCCGCCGGCGCGGCCAGCACCTGCGCCCGCAGCGTGGCTAGGTTCGCGTTGATCGTGTTGATGTAGCCGTACTCCGGCTTGAACGCCGCGAACTCGTCGCGGCCTCCGCGCGTGAACGTCAACGCATAGAGGTTGCGGTCGGCTCCCACGACCGAGCCGAGCACGATTTCGTTTGAGGGCGTGCGGTGGCCGGCAAGGGTCGTGAAGTAGGTGAAATCGCACGCCTGCTGATACACGCGCTTGCCCTGCGCGTTGAAGACGCTGAGCTGGGGACCGAAGAGCACGGCCATCTCCTGCCGGCCGTCGTTGTCCATGTCGACCGGCTCCGCCTCGGCCATCGTGTACCCGCGACTCCTCGTGAACGCGGGCTTCTGCTGCCAGAGCGTCTTCCCGTCGCCATCGAGCAACTCGACCCGATCGCTCGTGGCGAGCACCTCCTGTTGGCCATCGCCGTCCGCGTCCCAGAGCGCGAGATCGCGCATGAACCGGCGCTTGTAGTTTCGACTGTTCCAGATCGTTTTGCCCGTGCGCGGGTCGATCAGGCGCACGACGCCGAAGCCGTTCGTCATGCACAGCTCGTTCGCGGAGTCGCCGGCCACGTCGCCGATGGCAAGGTTGTTGATCGCCTCGATATTGGGCGCCACCTTGATAGGAATTGTCTTGAGCTTCTTGCCCTTGGCGCTGAGGATGTAGAGCGTCATGTCCTCGCCGCCACACACGACTTGCACGTCTTGGCGGCCGAGCATTCGCCCAGCCGCTACCGCATGCAAGGGCGCGCCACTGGCGAACTTCCACAGCAGCTTGCCTGTTGGCGAGAAGACATGGAGGAACAACGACGCGGACGTGGCGAGCACTTCCGGCCGGCCATCGCCGTCCAGGTCCGCCGTGGTCAGGCAGTACGGGAAGCCGCCAAGGTCCGCGGTCCAGAGTGTCTTGCCCGCGGCTCGGTCGAGGCAGGTGAGTTCGCCATCGTACCCGGCGTAGATGGCTTCATCACGCCCGTCGCCGTTGAGGTCGGCGAGCGTCACTTGCCAGGCCGGTGTGCGCGTGGGCACAGGCTCGAGGGTAGCCGATGGTTGGCCGGCCGCGGCCGCGCACAAGACGACTGGGGCGAAGAGACTCACGAACGTTCGCATAGTGAAATCCTGGCGGCTGATTCGAAGAACAGAGGGCAACACGAGCGGGCGCGGCCGGCACGAGCTGCGTTTCGTGCGCGATCCTGAATACTGATGAAGCTGGGGGCGCTCTCGGCTTGCTGAGGCTCGCGGGCCTCACCTGATCCTCACCCATTGCTTGCGCGCGGCCGACGCGACCGCGGCTTCGGCCATCTTCAGGGCGCGCAGCGCGTCTCGGACCGAGACGGGCGCCTCCCGCGTCGTGCGAACCGCGCGCAGAAACGCGTCCAGTTGCGCGCGGAACATGTCGTCGCGGCCCAGGGTGCAGGGGTAGGAGTGATACCCCTCGCGGTCGTGCTCGTAATGGCGCACCTGGCCATCGATGAAATCGGCGAAGAGATGCCCGCGGTCGCCGTACAGCTCCAGGCTCCGGCGCTGCGGCTGCTGGATGTAGTCCATGTGCACGCTCGCAACCGCGCCGGACTTGAAACGCACGATGATCGAGAACAGGTTCGGGTCGGGCTTGATCTCCAAGTCGCCCAGATGCGCCTTGGTCGCCACGACGTGCTTGGGGGCGCCGAAGAACAACCCCAGCAGGTCCAACTCGTGCGAGTAGTCGAAGACCAGCGCGTTGGGCTCGTCGAGCCGGTAGTCGGAGCGCGCGGCCTGGAGGGTGAAGTACGTGCCGACCATGGCGCGGCCCGACACGAGATTGCCAATGGCGCCGGACTCGACAATCTGCTGCATGCGCTGCACCATGGGATGGAATCGCAGCAGGTAGCCCACGTGCACGACGCGCTTGGCCTTGGCCGCGGCCACGGCGATGGCCCGGCCCGCTTCGAAGGTGTGGGCCAGCGGCTTCTCACAGAACACGTCCGCACCGGCTTCGAGCGCGGCCACGGCCACGCGCTTGTGGTAGCGGTTCGGTGTGCACACGAACACTGCGTCGGGCTTCTGTGCGATCGCGGTCTTGTAGTCCGCGTGGGTCTCCACCGCGTCCGCGACCTTGCGCGCGGCTGCAAGCTGCTTCGGATCGCGGTCACAGAGCGCGACCGCAACGTCGTCGCGGTCCGCGAGCAGCCGCGCATGGCGCTGGCCGATTGAGCCGCAGCCGACAACGAGGGTTTTGAGTGGCGTGGCCATGTGTCGCTCCCAGAGAATGGGGTTTCATCATCTTCATCTATGTTACTCTTTCGGGCGCTGCTGATATAGCCATTGGCGCGATCTTCCCTTGCAGCGGAGAATCTCAACCGGATTCTGAGGAAGGAATACATCGGTTGCATATGGTGTATGCAACCCTGGCAGGTGCCGCACGTCCGCGGCTCCGCGTGAGCACATCGCAAGTCTCGTGGCCATCGCATGTTTCGCCCAAGGCTGGCGCTGGCATCGCATTCGCTGACCAAATAGCGAATGCAGCCGCCGCATGATTGGATCACACTGTCTCTGCGAGGAGGATCACCCAATGCAGACGCGTTTCAGCACCGGCCGCAGAATCAGGATCGCCGCCGCCACGGAGCAGGATCGCCAAGTGATCTATGACCTACGCCATGACGTGTACGCTCGTGAACTTGCGCAGCATCACGAGACCCCCGAACGCGCTCTGCGCGATGCGCTCGATGACTTCAACACATACATCACCGCGTCGGCCAACGGCCGCGTCGTGGGCTTCATCAGCGTGACGCCGCCGGGCCACGGGCGCTACTCGATCGACAAGTATCTGTCCCGAGACGATCTGCCATTCCCCTGCGACGATGGGCTATACGAGGTCCGGTTGCTGACGGTCGTCGGTGCCCATCGGGGCACTCAGCTTGCCGCGCTCCTCATGTACGCCGCCCTGCGCTGGGTGGAGGCGCATGGCGGGAAACGGATCGTGGCGATCGGCCGCCGGGAGGTCTTGGACATCTACCTGAAGGCGCGCCTGGAGCCCCTTGGCCGCAGCATCCAGTCAGGCGCGGTCACGTTCGAACTCATGAGCGCGACCACCGAGGCCCTGCACGCGGGCCTGCGCGGCCGCGCGTCGCTCATGCGACGGCTCAAGGCTCGGACGGACTGGCAGTTGGGCGTACCCTTCGAAAAGCCCGCTGCCTGCTACCACGGGGGAGCGTTCTTCGACGCCATCGGCGACGAGTTCGACGCGCTGGACAGGCGCCGCGACATCATCAACGCCGACGTGCTCGACGCGTGGTTCCCGCCCTCGCCCAA
>JAJRTI010000189.1 GCA_024278415.1 Planctomycetota bacterium
AGTGTCGAATACCGCCGCACAATCTCTTCAGCCGACGCACCGTCCTTGTAAGCGGCAAGCATCGTGTCCAGCGTGACGCGCGTCTCACCCACGCGGAGGACGCCATCTTCGTCGGTGCGCAAAGGCACGGTGTACGTTGCTTCTGCAATGGGCATGAGAGTGCTTCCGTTCGTGTGTTCGTATATCTTAGCTCTGTGGGGCGCTCTGTGCAACGATGTGCACACCGACCAGCCAAGCCCATACGAACGCATGCCGGGAGGACGACTGCGCGACACGGCATTGCCATTGCTCTGGCCTTCGCCATCGGCCCCCACGTTACCACCACGCAGGAGCGCTCCCCCGTCGGCATCTAGCCGCTTACCGGTTTTTTTAACGACAACATGTTGTCGATGCGCTCCGTTGTGGAGTGCGCCGGCTCGACGGCGCTTTGGCTGGAAGCGCTTAGTGTCGTGGCACGTCTGAAATGTGCTGTGCGGCCGCGGGAGCGGCCCGCTCGTAGTGGCGACCGTAAGGGCGCCCTCCGTTCCAATGGCGAATCGTCACCTGAGCGGAAGGCCCTCACGGGCCTACTACAAGCGCGGCGCACTCCGGAGGAGGCCCCATCCGCTGTGCCGCAAGCGGTGCGAATGCGCGGCTCGTGCAGGACCGCAGCCAGTTCGGCAACCATGGCATCGCGCGGGGGAGCGGCGAGCGCGGCCAATAAGCGATAGCCCGCGAGGCGCAGTCCTCCAGCTACATCACCTTGATCCGCACGTTCCGGAACTCGACCTCGCTTTTGTGGTTCTGGAGGCCGATGAGGCCTTCCCGCAGGCGATCCTTCAACTCTGGGATCGCGTCCATGTCGCAGTCGATGATCGGCTTGCCGTTGAGCGTGACCTTCACCTTTGAGCCGATGCAGGACGCTTCCACGTCGTGCCACGTCCACGCGCGCCTCGCGGCGTTCTCTTTGGGTGCGACGACGTCGTAGATCGCGCCGGTGGACTTGACTGTGGGCGGCGTGCGCCAGTCGTCGAGGATTTGGATCTCCATGCCTTGGTACGCGGGCCGGCCCTCCTCGCTCGTGCGGAGGAAGATGCCGCTGTTGCCGCCGTCGCTGATGCGATACTGGAGCCGCAACACGAAGTCGGCGAACGTGCGATTGGGGTGGATCCACCCGTGGCCTTCGCCGTTGCAGTGGATGACGCCTTTCTCGACGCTCCACGCGTCGGCCGAACCCACGACCGTCCAGTCGTCCAGGTCTTTGCCAGTGAAAAGCAACTCGAAGCCATCCGCCTTCTCCTGCGGCGTGAGGCGCGCGGGGTAGTCGGGGATGACGATCTGCCCGGTGTCGAGCATGGTGTAGAGCGCGGAGTCGTCCACGTCGAGCGGCAGATACACCCGGCCGCGGCGCCGCGACTACTCGTACGTGGCGAAGATGAGTTCCGTCGCCATGAGCGCCTTGCGGCTCGACAACTCCGGCTCGGTGCCCTTGAGGTAGCACTCGATCGAATCGAGGATGTAACGCACGGTGTCGTTGCCGACACTATCATCGACAACGCCCTTGAGGTCGACCTTCTCCCAGCCGGGGCCGCCGGCCCTGAGGACGGCCACCGGCCCGTGGCCGCCGATCTCGATGATGCCTTCGGTGCCGAGGAGCCGGTTTTGGCAACCGCCGCCGAGGCCCTGGCCGGTGATGAGCATGCCGGACACGCCGTTCTCGTAGTGGAAGTAGGACATGCCGCACGTTTCGAGCCGCGAGCCGAAGATGGACATGTCCTCCTCGACGCCGATCTGGCCCATGACCCACTCGACCGGCGTTTGGTCGTTGTAGAAGAAGAACATGTCGAACCAATGCGTGCCCCAATCGAACATGTTCGAGCAGTAGCCCTCCAGGCGCACGAGGTCGCCGATCGCTCCTTCTTTGAGGAGTTGCCGCGCCTTGACGAATTGCGCGCCGAAGCGGCGCTGGTGGCTGAAAGTCATGACCGCGCCCGCGTCTTCCACGGCCTGGTGCATGGCTTTCGCGTCGCCCCACGACTCGGCCATGGGCTTCTCCGCGTTGATCAGCTTCGCGCCGGCGTTGACGGACGCCACGATCGCGTCGAGGTGGAGGCCGGTCCACAAGCACATGCTCACGACCTCCGGTTTCTCCTTTTCGAGCATTTCGTTGTAGTCCGCGTACGTGGCCGGGATGCTGTAGTCCTTGGCCATGGACACTCGCGCCTCCTCGACCGGATCGGCGCAGGCGACCATCACGACTTTGTCCGACGCGGCATAGCCCATGGCGTGCTGGCGGCCGCGTCCTCCGCAGCCGATCAGGGCGACTCGTAGCTTCGACATGTCAGGTCTCCGATGGAATGGGTGTATGAAAGGCAGCAGCATATCCAAGCCGCAATGCGTTTTCAACGGTGCGGACTTCCGGCGCGGCGCCGCGCGGCCTACACTGTTCGTGCGCAAACGCGCGGCTCGTCAACAGCCGCTCCCTCATCCCTCCCCTTCCCCCAGTGGGGGAAGGGCTAGGGTTGGGGGCCCGAACCCCTTGCAACTCCGGCTCTCAGACCTCTAAGGAAAGGGTGTAGGTCTGATTATACGTATCCGAACGCGTTGCATTCTGGAGTTTCGAAGTTGATTCAGGCAGGTTCACAACGAATGTCCCGACTCTTCGCCTGCGTGCAACCCATCGCGGACACCGCAGCCCGAAGGGCTGCCACA
>JAJRTI010000190.1 GCA_024278415.1 Planctomycetota bacterium
GGCGGGGTTCCAGTTTTGCTCGGACTCGCAGAGCCACTCGAGGCCGCGGGCTTCATCGCCAAGCCACACGATGGGCCGAAACTCGCAGGCGAAGTCTCCCTTGAGCGCGCCGGATCGCGTCTTGCGCCAAGTGTAGAGGTATTTCGCGTGCGCGCTTCTGATCGGCACGTCCAGCGCGAGCGCGGTGAGCGTGGCCGCGCGCGTCGCCTTCACACTCCAGTCGATGCGCGCCTGCCCATCGAACTCGACCTGCGTCTTCACACGTAACTCGAGCGCAGGAGAGTTTGCATGCTGCTCGATCTTCGCGAGGGATGCTGACGCGCGGGTACACCTCGCGCGGCCGTGGGCCCATTGGGCCTCCTTGCCGTCGATCCGCGCGGCCAGGCGCATGGGCGCGGCGAGGAGCGGAGCGTCGAGGCTGACGATCTGCTCCATGAACGCCGCGGGGCCGAACGTGTACGTCCGTCCCCAGGGGCGCACGTCGATGCGCGCATTCGCACCGTCGACCTCAAGCGGCGTGAACGGCGGAAGCACCTCGGTGCTGATGCCCTCCTTGGAGCCATACCAGCTTGGCAGGCCGGCCTTGTGGCTAAATGAGCGTGAGGCGGATGCAAGAGCTTCCTCGTCGTCCGCCAAGAACGTGGCGATCACTTCGTAACGGCCATCAGGTAGATCCGCGGTCGAGACCACGACCTCCGCCTGCCATCGTTCCGCTCCGGGCCGCGTGAGTCGCGCAGGCGCGAGAGTTCGCTTGACCGGCTCCTTGCCGCCGGCCGGCAGCACGACGCATTCGACCCGGCCTGGGTCGCCCGGCGCGTTTGCGCACAGGCATGACAGCGTGACGGTCCGGTTCGAGCGGTGCATGCGCACTTGGAGGTGTGCGTCTGGTTTTGGCCTGGGCAGCGCGCGGCCCGCGAAATGAGCGAGCACCTCCCGGTCCGCGAGCGCGCGGTTGTAGAGCACGGCCTCGTCGATGTCGCCCTTGAACCAGCCCGCGAACCATCCTCCGATGCGCCTGTTGGCCCCCTTCGTGGGCTGGATGGGCATGTTGAGCGGGCCCGTGCGGAGCTTGCGGCCGTTGCGGTAGAGGTAGTAGCGCGGGTACTCGCACACGAGCGCAATGTGCTGCCACTGGTCCTTGGCGAGTTCCTGCTCGCCGAGCACGAATCCATACTGCGTGTCGTTCGCGTGCTCAAACCAGAGCCGGCCGCGACAGATGCGCAGGTTGAAGTTGCGGTGGATCGTTCGGCTCACCGCGTCGCCGAAGAGCAGGCGGTTGCGGCCGCTCAGATCGGTCGGGCGTATCCACATCATGATCGTCAGGTCGCCGCTCAGGTTCAGCGCCGCCGGCCTGCCCAGGTCGACGTAGTCGTCCTTGCCATCGAAGCGCAGCGCGTGGCCGCGCGGGGATTTCACGAACTGTGCGCCCACGATCTTGCCATCGTGGCCGTTGCCGCTCACGTCCTTGGCCACCGCGCCCGCGCCCTCGTCGAACGTGTAGCGAGCGATCGGCCCTGAGGGCGCGGCCTGTGCAGGGACAACGGCGAAGACGAGAACCGCTGCGAGTGCCGGTAGGGTGCGATTGGGCATGGAACGTCTCCTCCGAGGCAAAGGGCTTTATCAAAGCCGCCGCGCGATCTCGAATATGGCCACCCCCGCGGCGACCGACACGTTGATCGAGTTCTTGAATCCGGCCATAGGTATGGCCACGATGCGATCGGCCGCGGCCAGCACCTCCTGTGCAACGCCCTCCACTTCGCTCCCCAGCACGATGGCCACCGGTGAGGGCACGTCTATCTTGAAAAGATCTTCGCTGCGGTCGGTCACCTCCAGCGCGAAGACCGGGACGCCTCGCTCCTTGATCGCAGCCACCGCGTCGAGCGTGCTGCCGAAGTGCTCCCACGGCACGAACCGCGCGGCGCCGAGCGACGTCTTCTTCAGCTTGTGGTTGGGCGGGTGCGCGGTGATGCCGCAGCAGTAGACCTTCTCCACGAGCGCCGCGTCGCACGTGCGGAAGATCGACCCCACGTTGTACGCGCTGCGGATGTTGTCGAGCACCACGTGGATCGGCCGGCGCGGCACGGACGCGACGTCCTTGCCGAAGTTGTCGACGATGACAACGTTGATGTGCTTCTGCGACATATCCCGTACTCGTTACTGGTCACGGACGTCCACGTCCGTGACCCACAGGCGCGGACCTCCGGCCCGTATCCGGCAACACAGCCCGGCGGACGTGGACGTCCAGCACCAGTCATGTTCACCTGGGGCAAGATTGCAGCCAGTGCATGCCGCGAGTATACTGCGTGCCCAAGCTCGAGCAAACAGGAGAATCGCCATCATGGCAAAGTCGTTGACCTACAAGAGCGCCGGTGTCGACATCGACGAGGGCGAACGGTTCGTGCAAGCGATCAAGCCCGCGGTCGCATCCACGAAGCGGCCGGGTGTGCTCGGTTCCTTGGGCGGGTTCAGCGGCCTGTTCCGCGCGCCGACAAAGGGCATGAAGGATCCTCTGCTCGTATCGTCGACCGATGGCGTGGGCACAAAGCTGCTCGTGGCGAACTTGGCCAACAAGCACGACACGGTCGGCATCGACCTCGTGGCCATGTGCGTGAACGACCTGGCCACATGCGGCGCGGAGCCGCTGTTTCTGCTCGACTACCTCGCCACGGGGCGCATGGACTCGGCCAAGCTCAAGGATGTCGTGAAAGGCATCGCCAAGGGCTGCAAGCAGGCCGGGTGCGCGCTCATCGGCGGCGAGACCGCGGAGATGCCGGGGCTCTACGAGGAGTCGGACTACGACCTCGCCGCGTTTGCAGTGGGCGTGGTGGACCGGCCGAAACTCGTCGACGGCAAGCGCATCAAGGCCGGCGACGCGGTGCTGGGGCTGGCGTCGAGCGGCATCCACAGCAACGGCCTCTCCCTCGCGCGCAAGGTCTTCACCGAGGCTGAGCTGCGCGGCAAGTGGGGCCGGGAGCTGCTCAAGCCGACGCGCATCTACGTGAAGCCCCTGCTCGCGCTGGTGAAGGCCGGGCTCGTGAAGGGCATGGCCCACGTCACTGGGGGCGGCTTCTACGAAAACATCCCCCGCTGCCTCCCCAAGGGCAAGTCCGTCGCGATCGACCGGTCCGCGTGGCGCGTGCCCAAGGTGTTCAAGGAGATCCAAGCCCGGGGCAACGTGGCGGACGCGGAGATGTTCCGCACCTTCAACATGGGCATCGGCATGGCCGCGATCGTGGGCTCGAAGGACGCGGCCAAAGCGCAGAAGATCCTCGCACGCTTCAAGATCAAATCGCCCGTCATCGGCGAGGTCGTGAAGGGCAAGCGCGAAGTGGTGATGTCGCCGGCGTAGCCGCATTCGCCAGAATGCGGGCGGACCGGCGGCGAGCGGGGACATGCGATTCGCGTCCCCCCTCCCAGGGGGACCACAGGGGGGGCGGCACCGGGCGGTCGAACGGCTTCCGTTGCGGCTACCCCCCCTTCGGTTCCCCCCCTTGACAGACATTTATGTGAGGCAGTTGATTGGACTCTCGTCGGACGCGTGCCGAGGCCATGTCTTGGCATCGCTCGCCAGGTCTGAGACCATGAGCATTGCCAGATCGGGCGGCGACCGCTGAGGCTAAGTAAATGTGGCATTTA